>AQSA01000011.1 GCA_000402815.1 Candidatus Neomarinimicrobium atlanticum
TTTCCAATACCTCTTGATGCTCCTGTAACTAATGCTGTTTTACTTGAATGATTAAACATCTAAATATTCCTCTACATCATTATAGCTATTAAAACAGAAAAAACTAATTCTTGTTATGTCATTCTAGATCAAGTACAAGATCCTCATAATTTAGGTCAAATATTACGTATTTGTGCTGGAGCGAGTATAGATGGAGTTATTATCACTGAAAGGAATAGTGTATCTATGACTAGTGCTGTAGCTCAGGTAAGCCAAGGAGGTTTTGCAAAACTTCCTCTTTATTCTGTAACAAATATCAATCAAGCTATTACACATTTCAAAAAAGATGATTTCTGGATTACAAGTTTTGAAAATAATATAGATGCTAAGGATTGGTATAAAATAGACTTAAAAGGTCGTTCAATATTAATCTTTGGCGGAGAAGGAAATGGTGTTAGCAAGCAAGTATTAAAAAATTCTGATTTTACTGCTACAATCCCTATGTCGAATCAAATGAACTCTCTTAATGTTTCTTCTGCTGTAAGTGCTATAGTTTTTGAAAGATTAAGACAAGTTTCAACTTGATTTAGCAAACTCTTCTGTAGCTTTCCAAACTCTCCAAATATTTTTATAACATATTTTTTCAATATCTTCTTCTGAATATCCTCTTTTCAATAAATGGTATATTAGATTAGGAAAATCAGAAGGATCTTTCAAGTCATATGGAAGAGTATCACCTACTCCATCATAGTCTGACCCAAAAGCAACATGATCGATACCAACCAGGCTCACTACATGATCAAAATGGTCTGCTACATCGGTTACATCACAGAATACAGGATTCTCTTGATTGACTTTCTTGGCAAAATCTTTAACATTCATATTGTCAGATGTAAGATTATTGTCTTGCATAAATTGATTTACTACATCAGAATTTCTACTGCGCTTATCCTGTGATTCTTTTGTAACAAAGGATGAACCAAAATTAATTTGTATTACTCCTCCATTCTCTGCAAGACGTTTGATCATATCATCGCTCATATTACGCTCAAAACCTGGAGTAAAATGCCTAGCTGATGAATGTGAGGCTATCGCAGGAACTTCGGTAGCATCCATTATTTGATAAAATGCATCGTCTGATACATGAGAAATATCAACCATAATTCCAACACGATTCATTTCTTTTACAACCTGAGCACCAAAATCACTTAATCCTTGATGCGTTCTCTCTCCGAGATTATAAGAAGAATCACAAATATCATTATCTTCAGAATGTGTGAGTGTTATATAACTAATCCCTCTTTCACTAAAATATTTAAGGTTTGATAAGTCTCCTTCTAATGGAGCTCCATTTTCCATACCCATTGGAAGTGCTATTTTTCCTTCACTAATAATTCTTTCAGCATCTGCAACATTATGAGCTATCTCAAATTTATCGGGATGGTCCATTGTAATTCTTTCTACAGATTGAATTAGTTGCTCTGCCATTGCTTTTGCACCACCAGTAACTTGATAAGTAGCTGGTACATAAATAGACATGAATGGAGCGTCCAATCCACCTTCTTTTGCACGAATATAATCAAAATCTCCACCTGGAGTCCTTACAGATATATCCTCATATCCACCCTTATGTAATCGCCAAGGGAGATCAATATGGCCATCAGTAATAATAAATTTTTGTGCTAATTCATTTGCTCTCTCCATCAATAAATCCTCGTTGTCATTACAATTAGTTAAGATTAGTGTTGAAATAAGAATAAGAATGATTTTTGATAATTTCATACTTGCCTGTCCTTTTGTTTAAATCGGAGGTTAGTAGCGGGAGTAGGATTTGAACCTACGACCTCCGGGTTATGAGCCCGACGAGCTACCAAGCTGCTCCATCCCGCGATCATGTTTGTATAATAAGTAAAAAAAGAAAAAGGGGGAACCTTTTTTTAAAGAAAACATTAACTATAATGAGGAGCAGATTAAAATTTAAAAATTACCTCTTATTTCCTTTCATTTACCCTTGGTTAGGTTTTAGTTTGCTCCTCTGCCATTTCTATAATCCCATCTGACGAAGAGCTTTACCCTGAAGTAGTTTTTTAGTTTGCTGATCAGCTTTTTTTAGGAAGAGTGTTCATGTATTTTGAAATAATTTGTAACATCACTTCATCAGATCCACCGCCAATAGAATGTAATCTACCATCTCTAAATTGCTGAGATACTGGATTTTCCATTGTATATCCCATACCACCCCAAAATTGTAGACAAGAATCCGAAACTTCTCTAATCAATCTCCCGCTTTTTAATTTTGCCATAGATGCAAGCATTGTGACATCTTTACCATCAACAAACCTATCACAAGCTTTGTAGACTAATGCCCTTAAAGATTCTAGCTCTGTTTGATGTTCCGCTAGCTTAAAATGTATTACCTGGTTATCCAATAGAGGTTTACCGAAAGCTTTTCTTTCTTTACAGTACTCAATAGTATCTGTAATACAATTTTCCGTTGCAATTAATGTTGAAGCAGCAATGAATAACCTTTCTTCCTGAAACTGTTGCATTTGCATGGTAAATCCTAATCCTTCATCACCAATTCTAAATGATTGAGGCACTCTTACATTGTCAAAATATACAGGAGCTGTATCTGAAGATCTCATTCCAATCTTATCAATTTTTTCTCCAACACTTACACCCGGAGTATCAGCAGGTATGACAATTAATGATTTATTTTTATGAGGTTGATCATTGCTCGTATTTACCAATGTACAAAAATAGTCAGCTTGTGTAGAATTTGTAATCCACATCTTTTGTCCATTGATTATGTAGTCATCTCCATCTTTTTTTGCAGAAGTTTTAATTGACGCCACATCCGAACCACTATTTGGTTCGCTAACGGCAACTGATGCAACATAATCACCTGAAATTGATGGTGCTAAAAATTCTTTTTTAATTAAATCTGAACCATATCTATCTATTGCTGGAGTTGCCATATCTGTTTGAACACCAATACCCATAACAACGGATGCATTACATGAATGCCCTAATGCTTCAGCAAATACTATTGAATAAGAATAATCTAATCCCATTCCACCGTAATTAGGATTTTTTGTTATACCAAGTAAGTTTAAATCTGCCATTTTTTTAAAAAGTTCCTTAGCAGGATAAATACCAGCTTTTTCCCATTCTTCATTGAATGGTTTAATTTCTTTTTCACCAAATTCTTTAACTGTTTTATAAAGCGCATGGTGCTCATCAGTAAATTTCATTTTATCTCCTTAATTAATTTTACTTTCTCCAATTAGGTTCTCTTTTTTCAACAAAAGATAATATTCCTTCTCTTCCTTCGCCATCAACAATCTGATCGACAAAGTTTTTACTAGCATAATCGATAAAATCTTGATTAATCCTTTCAAATGCTATATCAAGAATTTTTTTTGTTTCGATAATCGCTTTTGGCGCACAATGAAGAATTTGTTTTTTCAATTTTTTTTCAATTTCATTTAATTCATCCGTTGAATTAAATAAATAATCAGCAAGTTTGTACTCTTTTGCCTCAGCTCCAGTAAATCTTTCAGCTGTTATCATTATTTTTTTTGCGTTAGCAAAACCTGCTTTTTTAATAACATAAGGAGATATTTGTGCTGGCGTTAATCCTATCATAGTTTCTGTTAAAGAAAATTTGGCTTTAGAATGAACTATTGAAATATCTCCTGCACACATAATTCCGAAACCACCAGCCATAGCTGCACCTTCAACAACCATTATTGTTACCTGCGGTAGTGACTGAATTCTTTTTAAAAGTTTTCCAATACTTGTTGAAATATCATGGGCTTTAACTTTGGGGTCGCTTGATTCAAAGATTTCATTAATCTCTTTCAAGTTCGCTCCTGAACAAAACATTCCATTTGATCCTTTAAAGGAGATACCTCTTATTTTATCACTACTTTCTATTTGGTCAAGAAAATTATTTAGATCATTTATCATATTTTCTGACAATGCATTTTTCGATGAAGGATCATTAAATTCGACATTCACCCAAGATTCATTAAAATTAAAAATGCTGATATTATTAAATTTTCTATCTACTACCATTTTACATTCTCGCAATACCAAAAGTGTTGGACTTTAATTTTCTAGCTTTTGACTCCTTACAAGTTTGAAGTAAAAAGGCTAAAACCTTTCTAGTCTCTCTTGGATCAATTATTCCCATATCTAGTAATCTCCCTGAAGTGTAGAATGCGCTAGATTGATTATCAAAATGCTTTGAAATTTCTTTTTGTTTTTGATCAATTTGTTCTTGGTCAAAGCTATCCCCACGCTTCTTAGCAGCTGCGACCATAACTTGTGCCATTGTTGATGCAGCCTGCTGGCCTCCCATTACTCCCGTGACCGCATTTGGCCATGATAATAAAAAATCTGGATCATAAGCATAGCCACACATTCCATAATTACCTGCACCAAAACTTGCACCAACATAAAGCGAAATCTTAGGTACGGTAATATTTGTAACAGCTTGTATCATTTTTGAACCGTGTTTGATCATACCTGCCTGTTCATATTTCTTTCCTACCATAAAACCTGTAACATTATTCAAAAAAATTATAGGTATGTCAGATTTGTCACATAACTGAAAAAATTGCGCTGATTTTGTTGCACCATCTGTATCAATAGGTCCATTATTAGCAATAATTCCACAAGAATTTCCATTTATATCAGCCTGAAAGCAAAGAGTTGTAATACCATATCTGGGTTTAAATTCTATAAAGCTTGAATCATCAACTAATCTTAAAATTATCTCTCTCGCATCATATGGTTTTTTATAATCTAAATTCACTATACCGGCTATTTCATCGATATCATACTTCGGTTCTATATAATCATTATCTTTTATAGTTGAAAACCCAGAATTCCAATCTAAGGCGTTAACAACATTTCTTGCGATGTCAATAGCATCTGAATCATCTTCAGCAAGATATTCAACCAATCCAGATACTGTAGCGTGCATTTCAGAACCACCCAACTCTTTATTTGATGCAACTTCATTTGTTGCAGCCTTTAATAAAGCTGGGCCAGCTAAAGCAGCCATTCCATTTTTCTTAACTCCAATTACATAGTCACTCATACCAACATTATAAGCTCCACCTGCAGTCGAAAGACCATGTAAAATAGTAATCGTAGGCACTCCAGCTGCGCTTAACTTAGCTAAACCTGCAAACATTCCTCCTGCTCTTGCCCAAATTTCAACTTTATAATTCATAAGATTAATACCAGCACTTTCAACTAAGTGAACAAATGGTAATTTCTTTTCAAGAGAAATTTCTAAACACCCGACACATTTATCTACAGTTGTGCTAGTCGCTGCACCTGCATTTATTCCACTGTCATCAACCATAATCATACATCTAACACCTTTAATAAATCCTATTCCTGCTATTACGCTTGCACCAGGAATACTAGTTTCAGGATTATTATCTTCAACTAAAAATCCAGCCATATTATATAGTTCTATAAATTCTGAATCGGGGTCAATTAGAGCATTCAATCTTTCTCTGGGAGTAAGTTGATTTCTATCTTCAAATTTTTTTCTTTTACTTTCAGATGCATTAAAGCTTCTTTTTTCTAAATTTCGCATTTCTTTAATTTTTTTAAGCATCTCTGCACGATTTTTTAAAAAACTTTCTGATTGAACATCAATTTTAGATTTGAATTCTTTTGACATATTATTTCCTCTTTAATAATTCATTATATATTTCTTTTGATACTGGAACCTTTATATCTAGAAGCTGTTGGGCATATGCCTTTCCTTGTGAATCAATGTTAAGGCTAGCCATACCTCCTCCTCCCAATGAGTGCTTCAATAAAAAATTAAGTCCACAGATTCCTGGAACTTCCCAGCAATGCACATCACCTTTTGCAACATGAGAAAAATAATTTTTAACAACCTGATTTGTTAAATAATTTTTTATAAATGAAAAATATTCAGGCTTTCTTGAAATAACTCCAATATTACAATGATCTCCCTTATCTCCACTTCTTGCAAAAGCGAGTTTGTATAAAGGCACCTCATTTGTAAGTGATTTATTATCTAATGAACTATGAACAATTTCCTTTGTTAATTCAACATGATCGTCATAATTATTATCAATAAATATTTCCATATTATTATTATCAATTTCAATTGATATGTTTACTTCTTTTTTCAATAAAAGAAATGAAAATAGTTTTATTGATGGAGATACTGAAGGTCTGGCTCCAAGCATATTTATAAACCCTGGAGTCATTCCAGTTGAACCTTGAGCAATTTCTCTAGATAGCAAAACTAATGCCTCTTTTTGTGAATGAGTAGCTATTATTCTCAATAAAACTTCCCTAGTATTTAGTTGTTGAGAATTATTTCCATACATTGCTTCGGTACCAATAATTGATACTTTTTTATCTGAAAAATCTTGCATACCGCTATCTTTTAACATCCTTGATACTTTCTTAAGAATTGCATCAGCGGTTATTTTTGCTTTTTGAGCTGCATTGATTCCACCTATTACTACAGATGCTTGGGTTCTATATCCATTAAGATATGTTGCTGAAACTTTATATGTTTCTGTTGGTGGCTTACCTATAGCTCCACTAACAAAAACTTTATCTTTCTCAATTTCTTTAATTGTTACATCTCTGAAGTCACAAACAACATCAGGTAAAATGTATGATCCTGGGTCTCCTATTTCATATAAAAACTGTTCTGCTATGGTTCCAAATGATATAAGGCCCCCAGTATTTTCAGGTTTAGAAACTGTAAAATCTCCATTTGAAACTACTTCAATTATTGGAAAGCCAATGTTATCAAAATCTTTAACTAAATGCCAATCTGTAAAATTACCTCCGTTGCATTGAGCTCCACATTCAATAATGTGACCAGCTAAACTACCGGCAGCAAGCAGGTCATAGTCTGTTGATTTCCATCCAAACTCATACATTAATGGACCTAAAGTCACAGCACTATCAACACATCTTCCGGTAATAATGATGTCAGCACCCTCATCAAGAGCTCTCCTAATTGGTTCAGCGCCTAAATATGCATTTATACTTGTAACTGATTTTGGCATTTCACTATTTGTATCTATATCTTGAACTCTTTTTTTAAGGAAATTATCTTTTCGATGAAATAAGTTATCACCTTCAACAATAGCAATTTTAAAGTTAAGTCCTTGTTTATCAGCTTCTTTAACTAAAGCTTCTCTGCAGGCAATCGGATTTATTCCACCTGCATTACTTATAACTTTTATTCCCTGTGCTTTTATTTCACTTAATAATGGTCCAGTTTGACTAATAAAATCAGTAGCATATCCTAGGTCTGGATTTTTCATTTGTGAGGCAGCTAAAATTGACATTGTTACTTCTGCTAAATAATCAAAAACTAGATAATTGAGCTCATTACTATTCACAAGCTGTGCAGCTGCATCATTTGAATCTCCCCAAAAAGCAGAGGCGCATCCAATTTTTATTTTTTTATTTTCTTCCATGCTTATAACTCTTTATAACTCTTTTTTAATGCCTCTTTAAATCATTCAACATAGTATCAATATATATTCTTTTTGGACGACTTCCAATTGCAGTTACTAGGACGTATGATGTAGAATCAATGGTTTTAGCAATTTTATTTACTGGAATAGTCCCATGTTGATTGGAACCGAAAATTAATACTTCGTCTCCATATTTAATATCATTTGATCCAATATCAATCATTAACTGATCCATACAAATCCTTCCAGCAATCTTCATCTCTTTATCCTTAAATTTTACAAATCCATCTACATACCAAGGGCGCGGCACACCATCAGCAAATCCTGCTTGTACTACAGCAATTCTGGTATTTTCTTTTGTAGTATATACTCCACCATAGCTAATATGAGTTCCTGCTTTAACATCTCTTATTTCTACAACGGGTGCAGTAAATGTCATTACTGGCTTAATAGATATATTTTGAGGAACTTCATCTGATGGAAATCCTCCATATAGTAGCATGCCTGTACGGATTAGATTAAATCGTGATTCTGGTAAGTTTAAAATTGCTCCACTGTTACTACAGTGAACTAATACGGGATTAATATCTAATTCTTCTGCAATTGTTAATACTGCATTAAACTTATCTAATTGAGATTTTGCATATGTTAAATCTCCTTCATCTGCAGTTGCAAAATGAGAATATAGCCCCTCAATTTCTATGTTATCAATATCTCGTGCTTGTCTGAAAAAATCTTCTGCATGATTGTGATCTACACCCAATCTTGTCATCCCAGTATCTATTTTTAAGTGCACCTTAAGTGTATGTTCTTGTACATTATGTTGTTTTAATATTTCTAAATCATCAAAAGAAGAGATGTTTAAAGTAAGTTTATGTTTTATAGCGCCATCTATACCATGAGGATTTAGCTTTGAATAAAGTAAAATGTCTGATTTGACTCCAGCTTCTCTTAATTCTATACCTTCTTCAATTGTAAAAACCGCTAAGTATCTAACTCCTTCTTTTTCTAAAGCTTTTGATACTTCGACAGAACCATGACCATAAGCATTAGCTTTTACTGTAGCCATAATAGGAATATTGCCGACTTCATTACTTAAAAGATGATAATTTTTCACTAATTGCGTTAAATCAATATGTACTTTTGGTCCAATATAATGCATTAATGCGCCTCATACCAAGATGGACCAAAGCCACAATCAATTTCAATTGGGACATCTAACTCAATTGCATTTTTCATATTTTTTAATACCATTTCTGATATATAATCTACTTCATCTTTATGAACCTCTAAAAGCAATTCATCATGAACTTGTAAAATCAATTTTGATTTTAAATTATTGTCTTTCAAATCTTTATATATTTTAATCATTGCAATCTTAATCATTTCAGCTGCCGTTCCTTGAATAGGCATATTAATAGCCATTCGCTCTGCAGCGTCTCTTCTAATCTTATTTTGACTATCTGAATCCCAGACAGCTCTCTTTCTTCCTAAAAGTGTTTGTACAGACTTCTCTGACTTAATGAGTAGTTTAGATTTTGCGATATAATCCTCTATGCCTTTATATTTATTAAAGTAAGCATCTTTTATTTTCTTAGCTTCTCCAAATGGAACATCTAGCTCCTGACTTAGTCGAAATGGACCTGCGCCATACATAATTCCAAAATTTACTATTTTGGCAGTACGTCGCATCTCAGGCAATACATCTTCATCCTTATCTATACTAAAAATATTCTTTGCTGTAAATGTATGAATATCTTCTCCGTTGTTTAAAGCCTGAATGAGTGCTTCATCTTGACTCAAATGTGCCATAACTCGCAATTCAACTTGGGAATAGTCTGCAGAAAAAATTTGGTAATCTGATGATTGAGCTCTAATAGCTTTCCTCACATCTTTTCCATCTTCTGTCCTTATAGGAATATTCTGAAAATTTGGACTACTTGAAGAAAGTCTACCAGTAGCCGTCATAGTTTGATTAAATGAAGAGTGTACTCGATTAGATATTGAATTAATGTTAGTGGGTATTGGGTCAAGATACGTATTTTTTAATTTAAATAATTTTCTATACTCCAAAACTAATTTTGGAAGCTCATGCTTATGTTTAAGTTCTGATAAAACAGCCTCTGCTGTAGATCGTTTTTTAATCATGGGTAATTCTAATTTATCAAACAGTATCTGAGCAAGTTGTTGAGAAGAATTCACATTAAAATCTTGGTCCGCTAATTTTATAATTTCATTATGAAGGGCATCAATTTTTATACCAATTTCATCGGAACGTATTGCAAGGTAGTCTTTATCAACGAAAATTCCATTAAACTGCATATCGATTAAAACAGGTAGCAAATCAATTTCAATTGCCATGAAATAATTATATAATTTTTGAGTTTTTAATTCTTTGAGAAAAATTTCAGTTAATTCCATAACGACATCGGCGTCTTCAGCGGCATAAAAGGATATATCTTCTAAGGTAACTTGGTCCATTGTTATCTGATTTTTACCTGATCCAATTAAATCTTTTATAGGAACCATCTTATAGTTTAAATGAGATATAGAAAGATTATCTAACTTATATGACCTAGCATTTGGGCTAATCAAATGTGCAGCAATCATAGTATCAAAAGCAATCCCATCTAGATTGATACCATATCGCTTCATTATTAGTGCATCATATTTAATATTTTGACCTGTCTTAGGGATATCTGGGTTCTCCAATATAGGTTTTAGGATGTCAATAGCGGTCTGAAGGTCATCATCGCCAAATAAATTATCTTTCTTATCTTTGAAGCGTATTGGAACATATACTCCTGTATCTTTTTTCATAGAAAAACTAAATCCTACAATTTCTGCAACCATAGGATTAATTGATGTAGTTTCAAGATCAACAGATAGCCATTCGTTTTCTTTCACTGAGCTAACAAAGGATGTCAATTGATCTATGGTTATAAGATTACTATAACTTTTTTCTCGTTTTACCGACTCAATATTTATTGATTCATTTGAACCAATTTTTTTGAGCAATCCCGAGAATTCTAATTCTTTAAAAATATCTTCCAGCTTACTAGAATCCATTTCTTTCTTCTCGAAATCATTGATAGTAGCATCAATTTTTACATCTGTTAGAATGGTTACTAATTGCTTACTTAATAAAGCATTGTCTTTACTATTTAATAGTTTTTCTCTCATTTTTTCATTGCTAATATTATCGATCTCTTCATAAATATTTTCAATAGATCCAAAATCTTGAATTAATTTTTTAGCTGTTTTAGGACCTACTCCTTGAACACCAGGAACATTATCTGAACTATCTCCCATCAAACCTAATAAATCAATGATGTGCTCAGGACCAACTCCCCACTTTTCTAACACTTTTTTCTTATCAAAAATTTCTTTTGCGCGCTTTCTTGCTTGAGGAGCATATAGGAATGTTTTATCATTAATTAGTTGCATAAAATCTTTGTCACCACTTACAATATTGCACTGGAGATTTTCTTTATCACACATTTTTGCAACCGTTCCAATAATATCATCCGCCTCTACCCCACCCACTCTTAACATTGGGATATTCATTGCCTCCAGAAGTTCCCATAAATATGGAAGTTGTGTTTGTATTTCATCAGGCATTTCAGATCGATTTGCCTTATAGTCTGTGTAAAGTTCATGTCTAAAGTTTTTACCTTTAGAATCAAAAGCTGCGACAAGATAATCTGGCTTTTCATCTTCAATTAATTGAAATACTTGATTGGCAAATCCAAAAACAGCACTAGTCGGTGTACCAGCAGTATTTGTTAGTGGATTTCTGATCAGAGCATAGTGCGCTCTGTATAAAGTGGCATAGCCATCAATAATGAATAATCTTTTTTGTTGTTTAGAACTCATAATTTAGCGGGTATTATAACCCGCTAAATTATGAAAATAAGACGTTAGAAACTATATGTTAATGACATTCCAATTTCTCTTGGAGGTCCAAAAGATTTGTATAGCTTCTCTTCAAATGGAGGTTCTAAAGCAAAAATGAATCCTCTATCTGCGTAACTTTCATCTAGGATATTCTTTGCGTAGAATCCTAAGTCAAATTGATTGATTGAATGAGTGTAATATGCATTCAATAAGTGATATGGCTCTGATTCAAATTCATCATGCGCAGAATCAAATACAAAACTATCTTTTCCTGAAATTTCAACCATCAAGGAATTGTTTAAAGTGAAATCATAGTTAAATGATAAGCTGTAATTCCAGTTTGGTGAATGTGCTTTTTTACCGTGCGCATGTCCTGCATGATCATCCTCATCTCCGTGATCGTCATGACCGTCATCTCCGTGATCATCATGATCATCATCTCCGTGGTCCTCATCATGGTCATCATCGCCGTGATCTTCATCATGGTCATCATCGCCATGTTCATCGCCATGTTCATCGCCATGTTCATCATGACCACCCAACTCAACTTCAGAACTCAATAATCCTAAAGTAGCGTTAATAGTAAATTTATCAGTTATTCTAAACTCACCCATTGTTTCAGAACCATATTCATAGCCTGAATCAGCATTCTTCTTAAAGAAAGCAAATGCATTAGGATTCATTGGATCTAACTGTTCACTTGTTTCATAAATATGACCATCATGCTCTAAGTAAAACAAAGAAGTAGATAACTTCATATTATCTGTATACCATCTTACTCCAGTAGTAACATCATGATAAATTTCTGCATCATATGTTTTTTCATCTCCCTCTAAATAAGGATTCTGATTTATACCTGCAGGATGATATCCTCTAGCATAATAAGTAAACCAATGAAGATTTTGAGCTGGATGTAATTCATATGAAACTTTAAATGAATTATCGAAATCGCCATCAATTTCAAAGCTTGCGCTTCTATTATTGAAATCGTCATATAACATATCTCTCTTTTCTGATCTAAATCCAAAAGATAGTGTTGAATTGTTATCAAAATTAACTGCTAATTCACCATAAACAGACTTTGAAGTGATATCATAGCCAGAAGCTAAATCTGTTGCAGAACCTCCAAAAATATATCCTGCGCCATCAGTTTTTTCTTCATAGCTTGAATGATACATTCCAATCACATAGTCAAATCTATTATCATTGGCAGAATTTGATCTCAATCTAAAATCAACAGTTCTTGTATCGATATCTCTATCAAAAGAATCAAAGAAGTCGTAAGTCCTTGCATCAAATTCAACATGTTCCTCGTCATGATGATCGTCATCATGATCATCTCCATGGTCATCATCATGATCGTCATCTCCGTGATCATCTCCGTGATCATCATCACCATCATGGTCATCATGATCTTCATAATCCAACCAGAAGTCATAATTTCCCCAATCAGAATCATAGCTGTGTAATGTTTCATTATTAGACATACCAATATTTAAGTCAATGAAACCTTCACCTACATCATAGGTGTAGTCTGCTATAAAAATCTGCGATTTTTGACTGTCTTTTCCTGGATTATCTGAATAAGTAATATTATCAGTATTATTGTCTGGAGCCCAATTATCATATCCATTATCAAAATCAGAAGAGATAATTGTATATTTTTGAGTAAGATTATTTTCATCTTTTAGAAGCTTTGCTCTAAATGAGGTTTCATCTCTATTTGCAGATGCATAATCTATGCCTGAAGCAATATTATCTTTATATCCATCTGATACATTAGAATGACCAACTAATCTTAATTTCCAACCATTATCAAGAGGTAGATTATAAACAAGTCCATTTGTGTAGGTATTGTATGAACCAAACTGGCTCAAAACATATCCTTCTTTTTTGTCTGTTGGATCTTGGGTTTTAAAATTAATCAAACCAGAAGATGCTGATGCACCAAATAAACTAGTTTGGACACCCATTAGTACTTCTACTTGCTGCATATCAAAAAGAGGTGTAATCATACCTAATTCTGATAAGTCCATTCCATCCAGGACTAATCCAACATAAGTACTTGGAGGTCCTTGGTCAGCATATCGACTCACAGAGCCCTCTCCTCTTATTTGGAAATATCTTGGTCTAGATGTTCCACCTGCATAGTTCAAATTTGGAACTTGTTGAATCAAGTCTGAAAAGTGTTGTCCTTTTCTAACTTCAAGCTCATCATTGAAAATCATTGCTGAACTAGCCAAATCACCTTCATTGACCTTACGAAGCGATGAGTAAACTTTTACTTCATCAAAAGATAAAGCCTCTTTCACAAGCTTAAACATCATGGACTGATTTAATAGTCCATCAGCAGTTGCATTTTTGTATCCAATAACAGATACTTCAACTGTTCCATTACTGCTAACACTTAGGACAAATTTTCCATTGTCATCTGTACTGGTTCCAGCAATGCTTGTTCCACTATCATCAAGAACAGATACATTTGCATCCTTTAGAGGAAGACCTGTTTTTTTATCAACGACTAACCCAGTAATTGTTGACTGAGCAAAAGTCATGCCGATAAATAGTAATGTTAATATAGTATTTTTCATTTTTTTTCTCCTTAAAATGAATTTAATAAATTTGATACCCTTTCGAGGTATCGATCAATTGAATATTTTACTTAGTAATTTAAGCTTGAGGTGGAGACTTGTTCGAAATACTATAGATATTATTAAATAAATACGATTTGTTCTCAAATAAAGTCGAATTAAAAGAGAAGCTATTTATAGCAATGGAAGCATTGTCTACAATAAGACTATTAACACTTAGATTACATATATCACATTCATATGTGTCGGTGTTTACAGATTTAGTAGAATGTTCACGTAAATCATGACCCAATGAGTTTAAATCATGACTATGCACATGAATATTCATGAAGAATATTCCAATTGTTAATATATATGAAATGTATTTATTCAGCATTTTTTATATTGTCCTTCCGCTAGCATTATCTAGGTCAAGTTATAGGGTATTTTCTCAGCAATTGCACCCCTCTTAAAAAATTTGTAAGTTGGAATCTATGAAACAAGAAATTACAATAAAAGCATTTTTTCTCAGTATAATCTTATCTATCGTTCTCTCGTCTGCTATGGCTTATTTGGGACTATATGCTGGAATGACAATTTCTGCTTCTATTCCTGCTGCAATTATGTCAATGGGAATCTTAAAATTATTTCGTGAGTCAAATATTCTTGAAAATAACATTGTACAAACCGCTGCATCAGCTGGAGAATCACTAGCAGCTGGGGTAATTTTTACGATTCCTGCCTTATTATTAATTGGCTATTGGGATACAATTGATTACTGGGAAGTCACAAAAATTGCAATGGCTGGTGGAGTTCTAGGCGCACTCTTCACTGTACCATTGAGACGTGCATTAATTTTAAAAGCAAATTTACGTTTTCCCGAAGGGGTTGCAACGGCCGCAGTATTAAAAACTGGGCATGAATCAGATGCTAAAAAATCGAGTGAAAGCTTAAAATTAATTGGTTTTTCAGCTCTTATTGGCGGTATTGTTAAGCTTGGAGAATTGGCATTTGGAATTTGGTCTAGTGCTGTAGGTGGAGCAATAGCTATTAGAGGCGCTATTTTTGGAATGGGAGCAAGTCTTTCTCCTTCTCTTATTAGTGTAGGGTATATCGTTGGTCGAAATATTGGAATACTAGCATTTTCTGGTGGATTAATTTCATGGGCAGTAGCGATACCTATTTATTCTTATTTATATGGCTTTGAAGGAGAATCATTATTTGAGGGAGCAAATATTATTTGGAATGCAAAAATACGTTATTTAGGTGTTGGTGCAATGGTAGTTGGTGGAATCTGGTCTGTTATCCAATTAGCAAAACCTCTTGTTGAAAGTATACAATTGAGCTTAAAAACATTAGGAGAAAGTGGCGATGATATTCCACTGGAAGAAAGAGATTTACCTGTTAACTATGTCTTTATGGCTATTTTGTTAATGCTAATTCCAATATCATTTACATACTTTGATATTATTTCATCTTGGACTTCAGCAATAACACTATCTATTATTATGTGTGTATTTGGATTTTTATTTTCTGCTGTTGCAGCTTATATGGCAGGAGTAGTTGGATCTTCAAATAACCCTATATCTGGTGTAACAATTGCTACAATACTTTTTAGCTCATTGCTAATTATTACTTTCTTTGATATTGATTCTTCTAAAGGAGCTGCTGCTGCTATTTTAATTGGCGCTGTAGTATGTTGCGCTGCTGCAATTGGTGGTGATAACTTACAAGATCTTAAAACCGGTAATATTGTTGGAGCTACACCATGGAAACAACAAGTAATGCAGTTAGTTGGTGTTGTTAGTTCAGCTCTAACATTAGGAATTGTCTTAACGCTTCTACATGAAGCTTATGGTATAGGAAGCTCAGACTTACCTGCACCTCAAGCAGTATTGATGACTAGTGTAGCAAATGGTGTATTCTCCGGTAATCTAGAATGGGGCATGATTTATGCTGGAGCAGTATTGGGTGTATTAATCATTATGCTCGATCAGTATCAATTAAAAAGGGGGGCAGAATTTAGAGTTCCTATACTAGCAGTAGCGATTGGTATTTATCTTCCTATTGAATTAACTCTTCCAATTTTTGTTGGTGGAATGCTTAATCATTTTGCTGGAAAAACTGCTTCTGAAACAGGAAAAAATAATGGTTTATTGCTAGCTTCAGGTTTAATTACAGGAGAAGCATTGATGGCTATATTTATTGCGATACCATTATTCTATGATAAAAATTTCTGGCCTGAATATGCCTTACCAGCTCCTTATAATGACATCGTAGCATTAGCTCTAATATCAGCTATTATTGTTGGATTATATCGAGTAGCAAAAAAATAAACCATTAGTGTCCAGATATAATAAAATCAATATCCTTCTTTTTTAGCTTCTCAGCATGCTTTTTAATAGAGTTATACGATTTAATATTACCGCTTCTGACGTAATAAATCATTTTTCCTCTATTCATGACCTGACTTACTTGAATATCTCTTAAGCCATCTTCCACTAAAGATTCTTTCAAAATTTCTGCGCTGTCCTTTTTGCTATAAGCACCGAACTGTATAAACCATACTTTATTTTTATTTGTGATAGTTTTTGATTTTTTTGAAGATACTGATCTATTCAACTTTTTTTGATAGATCCTTAAAGAGTCTATTTGACCAGCAGCTGTTAGAGATTTAAAAAATAAATCCCTTGTATCCTCCGTTACTAAATATCCCGGTGCATCGAGATTAAACTCTCTAAATAAAGCTGAAGCAGAGATATATGAACCTATAGCATAATTGAGCTCCGCTTTCTTCAGTACTGATAACCAGTAATAATCGGACTTGCTATTTGATTGAATAATTTTGTCATAAATTTCAGAAGCTTTATCTGCATCGATAGTATTGATAGCTTCCTGATACAGAACTGCTGAATCTGTTGTTTGACTAAATAATATGTTTATAAAACAAACTAATATAAAAATCTTTTTAGTTAATATTTTCATTCTCAATTATATCATTACAAAAGCTTGATAAAGCTTTTCTTATATCAAAACTATCTGAATCTATTTTCATGCGGTTTAATCGTATTACATATGACTTATTAGAACTTTTTGAGTGGTAGTCAAATCTTGGCATAAATTTTTCGATCAATTCTGAAGCTTCATCTTTTTCATTTTTCTCAAGATAAATATCTATTAATCGATTAAAGGCATAACTATTGAAATCTTGATCTAAAATTTTTATATATAAACTCTCTACATCATCAAATCTTTTCTCATCAAATAAAATATGTTCAATTTTTTTAAAAGCTGTAACACTTCCGCTTGGGTTAGCTTTAGAGAATTGAATAAGATACTCCATTGCTAAATCTGTATTATCGATATGGTGCGAGGATAGCTCTAAATAAGACTCACTATACACATAATCTCCTTTGATACTTTTATTTAAATAGTACAGATAATTTTTTTCATTTTTTTTATCTTTATAGTCCATAGCAACAAAGTAATTTAGCTTCGATTCATCTCTCTTTTTTATCTCAGGGTAGTACTTTATTAGTTTTTTTTCATATTCAAGAGCGTCATTCCATGACCTATTATCAGTGGCAATGTTTTTTAACATTCCTAAGGACCATTTATTTTTTGCATCTATTTCTAACATCTTCTTAAACTCATCTTCTGCTCTAACAGTATTTCCAAGGTCTAAGTAATCTAAACCTAAGGCTTGATGAATCTGAATTTTTAGATCATTCGATAACTTTGGTCTAACAATAATAGTTTGATGAATCTTAGTAGCCTGATCAATATCTCTATCTCTTAGAAGATTTCCTAAAAGTAGATATGCCTCTGTATTGTTTGAGTCTTTAGCTATAATACCTTTTAAGATTTTATATGCTTTCTTATGATTATTATCAATAATTGCCTTTAAGGCCTGATTATATACTTCAATATCACTTGGTTGTTGTGATGGTCTTCTATTAATGAAGTAGAAAGCAAGGACTGCAATAAAAATGAGAAGGAAATAAATAGTATTCAGGATACTTACTCCTTTTCAGTGAAACTAAACTCTTCGCCAACAGCTACATTTCGTAGGCTATCAAGCTCTTCTGAAATTTCTTTATTAGTCTTGACAAGATTTGATATTTCTGATCGATAAGAAAATACAGATTTCAATGAAATTACATATCCAACCACAACACCAATCATTATAAATACTATATAAAATATAAATCCAGGTAATGTTATATCATTTTTGAAAAAATATATTGTAATAGGATTCATATTCAAGTGAAATAACCAATATGTTCCTCCCAATGCACCCAATAAAAATAATACTCTTAATACTCTAAACATTATGCTCCTGTTATTTCTTTTCCACGTAAAATTACTCCACTAGCCTCTGTAATCTCTACTGGAATAATATCCTTAATTTTACTATGATTTTTTTCTACAATCACCCATTCATTTGAATCCGTTCTTCCAGCCCAATGGTCTGCAGATTTCTTACTTTCTTTTTCTATTAAAACTTGTTCAAAGTTTCCAACTTTTTGCAAGTTCAATTCAAGGGTATGCTTTCGTTGCAATATGAGCATCTCATCCAATCTATCTTTCTTAACTTGTTCTGAAATTTGATTTGAAAATTGCTCTGCTCTTGTATAAGGCCTAGAAGAATATTTAAAAGTGAAAGCAGTATTAAATTTAATTTTTTCCATCAAGTCTAACGTCTCTCTAAACTGTTCATCAGTTTCTCCTGGAAATCCTACTATAATATCTGTGGATAGACCGCAATTAGGCATGATTTCTCTTATTTTTTCAGCCATATAATAAAAATGTTCTCTAGTATATGTTCGATTCATGCGCTTTAGCAACTCATTTGATCCTGACTGCATCGGGAAATGAACATAGTTGCAAATATTATTTCTTGATGCCATAACCTCTAGTAGCTCCACATTAATGTCCTGTGGATGAGGAGATGTATATCTAATTCTTTTAACACCTGGGATATCGGATACTGCTAATAATAAATCTGCAAAAGACTGTTTTTCATGCTTATAAGAATTTACGTTTTGCCCTAAAAGTGTTATTTCAACAAAACCTTGATCAACTGCCTTTTTTACTTCTGTTACAACACTCTCAACACTCCTACTTCTTTCTCTTCCCCTAGTAAAAGGTACAATACAAAAAGAGCAAAATTTATCGCATCCTCTCATAATAGAAACCCATGCATTAAATGTGTCTCCTCTACTTGGAAACATATCTTCATAGACTTCATATCTTGAAAGCTTAGTATCAACAATACTCTTCTTTTCGGTAAGATGTCTATTCATAAGTTTTGGAATATTTCTGTATGAATCAGGACCTAGAATAATATCAACATATGGCTTATTCTTTAATAGGTCATCCTTTAAATTTTGAGCCATACATCCAAGTACTCCAATAATCAAGTGTGGCTTTGAACGCTTTATCTTATGGAGATTTCCTAGACGCGAATGAACTTTCACCTCTGCATTTTCTCTAATTGCACAAGTATTGAGGAAGATTGCATCAGCATCATGTAAATCTTGTGTTTTTTCTAACCCTAAGTTTAACAATATCCCCTCTACAAGTTCAGAATCGGCTGTATTCATTTGACAGCCATATGTCTCAAGGACAAATTTTTTAATGGGCAATGGTTGCATTTATTTGATATTTCCTGTGAAGAAATGTTTTATTGGATCTACGGTCTTTTTATTTTTATGCACTTCATAGTGTAAATGAAATCCAGCAGCTCTCCCACTATTTCCAGACTTACCAATGACATCGCCACGCTTAACTTTCTGACCTTTTTTAACCTTAATCTTATATAAGTGAGCATAAACTGTTTCATAGCCATATCCATGATCAATTTTTATATATCTTCCCCATCCAGAATCATATTGAGCCTTTTTTACAACTCCATCTCCAGTAGCTAGTACATCCGTATTAAGATTTACTGCAAAATCTAGACCAGAGTGCATTCTTCTTTTTCCGTCGATAGGATCTGTTCTATAGCCATATTTTGATCCAACATACCCTTTAACGGGTGAAATGGATGGAATATGCGAATACATTTTTTCATTAGATTTAATTTTATTAAAGATAGTACTATAACTATCTTTTTCAACATTCACAGCATAGGATAGTGAATCAATTTTATCTTTTAATTGAAATAAAATACTTGAAGGATCTTTATCTTCAATAGTTATTTCTTCTACAGAACCTCCAGTACCTTGAATCTTAATATCCTCACTTAGAGGTGGTATAGCAGCATATGTTCTAAGCTCTTTATCTCTTTCTTCAATTAACACTAACTCTTGTTCAAGTTCAGCTATTTTAGTTAAAAGCTCTTGAGATACATCTGCATATTTTTCATCTGTTTCTTTTAATTTATCTTTATAATACTGACTAGAAAACTCTAAAGACAGATAGTAATTAGCTCCAATAAAAACAAAAACAATTAAAGCAAGACTGGTAACAATATTTAGTACTGAAAAATTTACTTGATGTAATCTTTCTGAGGATAAATATTGAAAAGAGAAGAATTTTTTCTTTATCACAATCTACTCTTCCTCTTTAGCTACTTCTTTATTGTCGTGATTCATAGCTTGTTTCTTATCTGCAATTCTCTTTTTTATTTCTTCTACATTTTCAACGAGTCCAAGATAGCGTTTATCTCCAACGAAATTGAGAACATTTTTTTCCTGTGTTTTAGCAAATACATATAATCCTAACTTAACATATAGCCCAGATAATTTTCTCTCAAGCTGTAGAATATCTATACGAAGCTTACTAGTATGAGTAAATTCTTCTGCCTTCTCTGAAGCAACTACGCTCCATTCAGAAATATTGTTTTTGAATTCTTCCCAAAATTTATTCATAGCTTAGAATTTATACGATGAAAACAAATATAGCAAAGAGTTAAAGAGGCTCCCAAACTAAGGATTAGTTGGGAGCCATCTCGTTTATTGGTAGCCAACCAAATTATCTTTGTTTTCTAATATAGGCAGGAACATCTAAATCAGCGCTTTGATCAAAATCATCAAACACTAAAGTAGGTCCATCTTCTTTATTACTACCATTTTTTTCATGGTCATCCATTTGAAAACCTGATTCTGGATTATTTTCTTGATATAAAGTTGTATTAGGTGAATCCATAAGATCCTCACTATTTCTACTTTGAGAAGTGCGCATATCTACTTTCTCTTCAATAGGCTGACGATTAAATCCAGTGGCGATAACCGTTACTTGTAACTGGTCTTGCATATTTTCATCAACACGAGCACCAAAAATTACATCCACATTATCTCCAGCCTCTTCATGAATAAGTTTCATTGCAGTATTTACTTCCATTAAGCCCATTTGCTTATTACCGGTGATATTTACTAAAACCTTTTGAGCTCCGCTAATTGAGTGAGAATCTAACAATGGACTACAAATAGCTTGTTGTGCTGCGAGAACAGCTCTTTCTTCACCCCTTGCAGTTCCTGCGCCTATAACTGCATCTCCCATACCGCTCATAACTGATTTAACATCCGCAAAATCAATATTTACATTACCCTTCTTATTAATTAAATCTGATATACTTCTAGCTGCTTGCAATAAAATGGCATCTGACTCTTTAAATCCATCTTCAAAGGTCGTAGCATTGTCCACAACTGAAATTAATTTCTCATTTGGAACTACGATCAAAGTATCACAGAAATTTCTCATTGAAGCGACACCCTTACGTGCTGCATTCATTTTCTTTGAACCTTCAAATTCGAATGGTAGAGTAACAATACATACGGTTAATATGCCTAAATCTTTACAGACTTTAGCTACTACTGGAGCTGCACCAGTACCTGTACCTCCACCCATCCCAGCGGTTACAAATACTAAATCCGATCCAGCTACTAATGCTTTTAAAGCATCAGTATCATGCATGATAGCTTTACGCCCAATTTCTGGCTTTGCTCCAGCACCTAACCCTTTCGTTAAATCTTTTCCAATCTGAAGCTTAGTTTCTGCTGGGTTACTTCCTAAATCTTGGGCATCAGTATTAATAGCGATAAACTCTACTCCATCCATACCTGAAGTAATCATTCTATTAATTGCATTACCTCCAGCACCTCCAACCCCTAAAACCTTAATCCTCGCTCGCTGGCTTGCTAACTCATCAAATTCAAATAACATAGTAATCTCCTTTTTATATTTTTTTACTCAAAAAAACCTTTCCATATACTGGAAATATTTTTTGTAATTGATTTAAAATTTTTAACTCCAACAGTTGGACTGCTATCTTCTGTATTAAAGATTGGCCATGATAAAAGACCAATTAGAGTAGATAGTTCTCTACGATCTTCCAGGTTTTCTTTAAATACAGTATTGCTTATTGACAAATATTCACACTTTGTACCCTCAAAATGCTTTTTAAATAATAAATCTAAATTTCTGACATTAGATCCACCGCCTGTAATTTTAATACCTGATCTTATATCAGACATATCCATACGTAATAATTTCATTTCAGATTTAATTTGATCTATAATATCCTCATATCTCAATTCTGCAATTTCAGATATCTCTTTCTGATTTATACTCTTTGTTAAATCGTCATTTTCGATTGGTAGTTCAAAATTAGATTCAGGATCTGCAAAATCTGATAATGCAGAAACATGTTCATGCTTAATTGATTCTGCTCGTTTTATAGATGTTTGAAGATAAGCAGCTATATCTTTTGTAACAGATTTTGACCCTATTGGAATAACTTTAGAGTGAATTAAGTAATTATCTTTATAGAGAAGCATGTTTGTTTTATCCGCTCCTACATCGATAAACATAACTCCTAAATCTTGATCATCTTTACTTAGACTTCCTAATGCTGCTGCTAGGCCATCAAAAATTGGATTAACATGAATACTTAAATCATCTCTAAAGCAATGGTCAATTTGCAATAGATTAAAATTTTTGATATGAATAACATGTGATTTTGCATCAATAGACCTGCCAATCATTCCCAAGGGATTTCGTATAAGAGATGAACCATCTATAAAAAATCCTCTTTTGATATTATGAAGAACATACCTATCAGAGGAAACTTGAATATCAGCGCATTGTGTTAATAATTTTTGTTCAGTAGTCTCATCAACTTCAAATTCAGAATTATCTTTTGACCTAATTCTAGTTGATGAATTTATGGATTTAATATTTTTACCAGACACTGAAACCCATGCATCTTCATCAATATTAATTTTAGCATCTTTTTCCATTTTTTCGATTAAGTATTCTAGGCTGTTTAGCAATGATTCTTTATCTACAATATCTCCGCTATCTATACTATCCGTTTTTATGGAACGAATAGATAGAATCTCTATTTGATTTTCATTTATTATTCTTCCAACAGCTCCTTTAATACTAAAAGATCCTAAGTCAAAAGCTACTTGTATTCTATTCTTCATTATATTTCTTCCACCACTATTTGTCTCTTATATCTTAAATCTATATATCTATAACTTTCTAATGTCTTTTCAGGAGGTAGCACTGTTGCAAACGCATTTAAGTTGTCTATCTTTGCAAAAATATTATCGCCACCTAATAATATTTTTGTTCTTCCATTTTTTAAAATAATTTCATACTCACTATTTTCATTAAATACAAACTCTGAGATATTCATATATAATGAATCAAAATTTTCTTTAGAATATTTAATGACATCAATAGATTTTAAAACATTTGAAGACTTAGTTTTCTTGCCTTTCTCATACAGCTCTTGATTATTTTTAAAATTTGAAAGAATAGGTAATGAAATTTCACAGTATTCAACAGGCAAACATATCCCCTCAGAATCAAGGATAATCAAATCATTTGCACTGATCATAGCTAAAGGCTCTCTTTCGTAAACTTCTACCTTAACAGTACTAGGAAAAACCCTTGATATCTTACAACCTTTTATATGGTCTAATGACTCTATATCGCTTTTATAACCTTTTAGATTGGATAAGAAAATATTCTGATCTTTTATACTTTTTTTATATTCTATCAATACGGTATCATCAAAATAATTAATACCTTCAATTTTTACATCTTTTACAATAAAGGTTTTATTGAATTGTGCCCATTTAATAGACCCAAAAAGTGAAATTCCTATCAGGATTAAGCATAGTAGTGGCTGATGAACGACATTATAGATTTTTATCAAATTATTCTTCATAACGCATTAATCTCCTCAGCACTAAAACCTAATAATTTAACTTCTAGCTCTAATTCGATATCAAACTTTTCTTTCACAGTATGTTTTGCTTCTTTTATAAGTTTCATCATATCATCAGCTTTTGCATTTCCATTATTTACAAAAAAATTTGCATGCTTGTTAGAAATCTGAGCATCTCCTCTTTTCAAACCCTTCAATCCTGATTGATCAATTAACATACCTGCAGAGTGTTTAGAAGAAGGATTTTTAAATACGCTACCAGCAGAACGATAATTCAATGGTTGTGTACTCTTTCTACCAGATTTTGCTAATTCAAAGTTATCTTGAATAATTTCTTTTGGTGATTTTTTGAGCTTGAATGTAGCTGAAAGTAAAATAGTATTTTTATTGAAAGAAGAAGACCTATAAGCAAAATCAATATCTGATTTAGAGATTAATTGAATTTCATTTTTTTCATCTAAAAGCTCTACTGTTTGTAAATTTTCTGATATTTCTCCGCCCCAAGCACCTGCATTCATCATTAATGCTCCGCCTAATGTTCCAGGAACTCCAATAAGATTTTCCAGTCCTTTTAAATCATGCTTCATGGACTCTTTTACTATTTTTCCTAGCATAATTCCACATTCCACATAAATTTCATCTGTATCAATATTAATCTCTCTTAAACAATGCTTAATTGACACTACAACTCCCTTAATACCTTCATCGCTTATTAATAAATTTGATCCTGAACCTATAATAGTTACTACTTCTTTATGTTCTTTAGATAACTTGACAACCTCAATCAGGTCTTCTTTATTTGATGGCAAGACAAATAGCTCAGCTGGCCCTCCAATTCCATATGTTGTATGTTTTTTCATTGGTTCATTAATTGATACAGTAGCATTCGTTGTATTTAAAATCTTATCGCTTAAAGAATGAATCATTGCATACTCTCACTTAGTTTATCAGCAAATCTCCAAATATTACCTGCTCCGACTGTTAAAATAATGTCACCTTTCATGTACTTACTTTTTACATCTGTTATCAGAGATTCAGTAGTAATATTAAAAACATTATTGTGATTTAATTCTTTAAGATATTTCACAATCTTTTCTGAGGTAATAGAAGCATCTATTTTTTCTCTAGAAGCAAAGATTTCTGTTACAAAAACTAAATCAGCATCTTGTAAAGCTTCTGCAAATTCTTTATAAAATTGCTTAGTTCTTGAATAGAGATGAGGTTGAAAAATTACAAGAAGCCTTCTATCCCAATTACTCTTAATTGCTTTAATAACACTTGATACTTCTACTGGATGGTGAGCATAGTCATCAATAATCATCAAATCATTATTTTGAATCTTAATATCAAATCTTCTTTTTACACCTGAAAACATTTTTAAGCTGCGGCTAATATCTTCTAAAGATAGGCCCATAGTTTTACATACAGAGATAGCTGCTAGAGCATTAAAAATATTATACTCTCCTGGAACATTCATTGAAAATGGATAGCTTTGCTCTTTAAAAATCAGATCAAATACGACTTTCCCATTATTATGAACTATGTTAATTGCTCTAAAGTCGACATCATCAGACTCTATACCGTAAGTAACAATTGGCTTATCAATTGACGGTATAATAGCTGCAGCATTTTCTGAATCCTTACAAATACTGACCATGCCATAAAAAGGAACTGAATTAGCAAACTCAATAAATGCACCTTTAAGGTCATCTATGTCTTTATAGCAATCAATATGCTCCAAATCAATATTGTTAATTACTGCTATAGTTGGAGATAGTTGTAAAAAAGTTCTATTAAATTCATCAGCTTCTACAACAAAGGTATCTCCGGATCCTAGCACAGAATTGGTATTGATAGATTTCACTACTCCTCCAACAATAATAGTAGGATCTAAGTTGGAATCTTTCAATATCGATCCAATCATAGATGTTGTTGTGGTCTTTCCATGTGTTCCAGAAATTCCTACTGTAGAACTTTTTAACTTCGCTAGCTGAGATATTATTTGTCCTCTAGAGTAACATTGAATATTTCTATCATTTGCCTCAATCAATTCAACATTATCTTTTGGGATAGCATCAGAGTAAACTACAATTTCGGCTGATGAAATATTGCTTCTATCATGTCCAATTGATATAGGAATATCTAATTTTTTTAGCCTATCTGTATTTGATGATTCCGATAAATCTGAACCAGTAATCTTAAAATTTTGATTAAATAAAAGCTCAGCAATTCCACTCATACCAATTCCACCGATACCAATAAAATGTATTCTGTTTATACTAGACAGCATATAAATGCTCCATAATTTTCTTGCTTATAATATTTACTGAATCTGGAATATCTATTTTTTGAATATTGTCTTTCATTGAATTATATATTCTATCATTTTCACAAATTTCATTAATTTTTGATGATAACAAGGTACAATCTAAATCTTTCTCCTGAATTAATAATGCCGCAAACTTTTCTTGTAAATATTTTGCATTAAACACTTGATGATCTTCTGCTGAAAACCTAAAAGGAATAAGAATTGAAGGCTTCTTGAATTGTAAAATTTCAGAAACTGTCATTGCGCCAGATCTAGAAACTATCAAGTCACATTTATCGTATAAATATGGCATATTATCTACGAAAGATAGCACTTTAATTGAATTTGTATTATAGTGCTTATACTTATCATAGTTCTTAAGACCTGCAATCCAGATAATATTAATATTATTTAATATCTCATTATCAATACATTCTGAAATAATATCATTAAGCAGTACTGATCCTTGACTTCCTCCCAATATCAGTAATGTTCTTTTTTTATGATCTAGTGATATAGAGATATCTTTTTGACTATGATTGTAAATTGGATTACCTGTAAACAGGGTATGACTGCTCTTTAAGTAATTTTTAGCATTTTCAAAACCAAGGAATACTTTTTCTGCTTTAGATCCAAACATTCTAGTTACTAAGCCAGGGAATGAATTTTGTTCATGTAAAAAGTATGGAACATTGAATATCTTTGCAATCTGAAGAGGTATAAATGAAGCATATCCGCCAGTTGCAATAATCAAGCTAGGTTTATTCTTAATGAAGAATAGACTAACTCTAATTAGACCAAAAAATAATTCAAAGAATACTAAGCAATTTCTTGCAATTGCATACAAAGAAAAAGATCTGTTAATCCCCTTTATAGGTATCAATAAGCTTTTTATATTTTCAGAATTAATCTTCTTTGATTCGATTCCATATTTTGATCCGATATAGTATAAATTTTTGTTATCTACTTTTTTTGAAATTTCATTTTTGATAGACATCAAAGGATAGTAATGTCCACCAGTTCCTCCTCCACAAAAAATAATATTATACTTATCCATCAACTCGGAGTCTCCATTTTTTAACTTTGAATTTTCGCTGAGCTTTGCTGATATTCAACAAAATTGCTATCATAAGTAGATTAATAATCAATGAAGATCCACCATAACTTATGAATGGAAGTGGCACTCCTGTAACCGGTATAATACCAATCACTACACCAATGTTTATTAAGGCATAGAATGAGATACTTAAACCAAAGCCTATAGAAAGAATGATCCCAAAAATATCGTTTGATTTTTTAGAAATTTGAATCGCTCTAAACAATATGACTATATAAGCTAGCATTACCATAACACCCACTACAAAACCTAACTCTTCGCCAATGATGGCAAATATAAAATCGGTATGTGTTTCAGGTAAATATGAATGCTTTTGAATACTTTCTCCAATACCCATACCTGTGATACCTCCCTGTCTTAAACCGATTAAAGCCTGACTGGATTGATATCCTACATTTCCTGCTGCGCTAGGATCGAGAAATGAAAGTATTCTACTTAAGGCATAGTTATTAATATTTAAGATAAAAATACCAATTGCTCCAACTGATAGAACGCCTATAGTTCCTATTTGAGGTAATGATACTCCTCCAATAAATAATAAAGCAAATACAATTGTAAGTAAGATTATTGTTGTTGAATTATCTGGCTGCATAATAATCATTAAGCAAATAGGCAGTATCCAGCATAGTGGGATTAAAATTCCCTTAACAAACTGATGCATATATTTATAATTTCTATCTATATAGTCAGCTAAGAAAAGGATAACTGAGAATCTTGCTAAATCAGATGTTTGAAAAGAAATTGGACCAATTGATAGCCATCTACAGGAATCTCCATCACAACCTTGAACTCGTGTATATACTAGAAGTACGAAAGATCCAACCATCAAAACTGGAGCTAAATATTGTAGCTTTCTATAGTTAAAATGAGACGCAATAAAAAAGACTATTATCCCTGGAATAAATTTAAATAATTGGTTTTGTAAGAAATACATTCTGGAAGCACCCTCGGTTATTTCAAGAGATTTAATCCAGCTTGCACTAAATAAGATTGATAAACCAAAAATAACTAATAATACCACTGTCCATAACAACCACTTATCTTGATTTCTTTCTTTTATATTCATGAATAATGCCTTTCGACTATATCTTTGAAGCAATCTCCTCTTTCCTCAAAATTATTAAACTGGTCGTAGCTAGCACAACCAGGAGACATTAATACAGAGTCCCCTCTTTCTGCCAATTGTATCGCAGAAGTAATTGCTTTTTCAAATTTGTTAATTTTTATTACTTCATATGAATCAGATAATGAATTATATATATCATTTGAACCTACACCATATGCAATTATCGATTTTACTGATCGAGTATACTCTATGATTGCTGAAAAATCTGATTCTTTTGGGAGACCTCCCATTATTAGTATAATATTTTTATCAATAGACTCTACTGCAACTTTAACTGATGCAATATTTGTTGATTTAGAGTCATTGATGAACTTTATATTATCAACTTCTTTAAACATTTCAAATCTATGCTCTAAGCCTTCAAATATTTTTAATGCTTCAAAAATTTCTCTATCTTTCAATCCTAGTTGTGAAGCAATTGTAGCTACACCTATGAAATTAGATATATTATGAATTCCTGATAGCTTACAATCATTTATATCCAATGAATGATTGCTTTGAGATGATTCAATTTTTTTATTTTTTAAATAAAATGAGCTGAACTTTTCATCTAAAGAATATTCTATAAATTTTTTGTCTATTTTTTCTATTTCAGCATATAATATTTTATCATCACGATTGTAAATTATTAAATCATCATCGCTCATGTTTTTGAAAAGATTGATTTTTGATTTACAGTAATCTAGGAAATCTTTATATCTGTCTAAATGATCATGTGAAATATTTAAAATCATTGCTATATCAGGTTTGAACGTATCAATATCATCAATTTGAAAACTGGATAACTCGAGAATACAAAAATCAGTTTTTAAATATTTTCCTCTATTTTCATTATAAATAATTTCTGAAAATGGAGTACCTATATTTCCGCTTTTTACAACATTAAATTTTTTCTTCAATACCTCATATAGGCATGTAACTGTAGTAGTTTTTCCATTAGTACCTGTCACAGCAATAATTTTTAAATTTGATAACCTGTAAGCAAATTCAATTTCACTAATTATTTCAATATTACTTGAATATAAATTTTGAATAATATGAATATCCCTTGGTATTCCAGGCGATTTTATAACTAAATCTGAATTAAGAATTTTTTTAGAATGACACCCTAACTCTACATCAATCCCTAGGCTTATTAATTCTTTAGTATATTTATTATTTATATCCAATTTACTATCTGAAATAAAGACATTAGCACCCATAGATTTAGCTAATTTAGCTGCCCAATAACCACTAATTCCCAATCCAAGAATACCGATATTTTTTTTATCTATATTCATGACTTAATTTCTGCCTTCAATTCTACCCTAGTCCCTTTTTCAATTTTTTGTCCGGGATCAATAGATTGAGAAATTATTACTCCCATACCAGACACTATTTTTGGATTTAATCCCTTCTTTGCCAATGTCATAAATGCGCTATTAACATTCTTACCTATCACATTAGGCATATCAACTATTTCAATATTTTGAGATTTTTTAATATTTTTCTGAATTAAGATTGGATCAGAATTCTTGGGTTTTAACTTCTTGGTAGACTTTTTGTTTGTTATATCTGAATCAATATTAATAATACGTTTCATCACAGAATGAAATACAGGAGCAGCTGACATTGAACCCCAATGATAATTACTTGAAGCTGATGCACCGTCAATAATAATTAATGCTAGTAGCTGAGGATCTTCTTTTGGAAAGAATCCTACAAAACTAGATATAAATTCTGATTCTGAATATTCACCATTAATAATTTTTTTAGATGTACCTGTCTTTCCAGATACATCCCAGCCAGCCAGCTTGGCTTTTTTTCCACTACCATTTTCAACTGTATAAGCTAACATGTCCTTTAATATCTCTGCATCTGACTGAGATAGAATTCTTTTTCTAAATCTTTTTTCATTTTTTAAAATTGTGTTGTCACTTTTTCTAACTTGATCTACCATATATGGTTTCAATAAAAATCCTCCATTTGCAATTGCTGCATATGCCATAGCAATTTGTATAGGAGTTGCAGTGAGTTCATAACCTAGGGGGAAACTGTGCATAGATGACTTGCTCCACTTCTTAGTTTCATAAACTATACCACTTTCTTCGCTTGTGGGATTAAGGCCGGTTTTAGAGCCAAAACCAAATTCTTTCGCTTGATTATAAATCTTATCTTTTCCTAATGATTCGGCAATTTTTATTGTACCTATATTGCTAGAATAAGCTAAAATTTCTTTCACAGTTAATACGGAATGTGGCTCAGAATCCTCTATCATTTTAATATTATGAAAATTATACGGACCCTCTACATTATATTCTTTCATTGGATTTATATCGCTTTTAAGAGCAGCGGCAATAGTAACTACCTTAAAGGTTGATCCAGGCTCTATTGTATCGAGAAGCAATCTGTTCTTCTGAAATTCTGTTTCAAAATCTTTTGGATTATTAGGATTGAAATCTGGCACGCTTACCATCGATACTATTTCTCCTGTTTGAGGATTTAATATGATTCCCATAGCAGAAGATGCTTCAGTTTTTTCTACTTGATCAATTAATTCTTCTCTTAAAATTGCCTGATATTCTTTATTCATAGTTAAAAAGATATCAGAACCATTTTTAGGTGCCTCATATGCTAATGTTGGATCAGCAATGCGCTTACCAAATCCATTTCTTTTAAAAACTCTTGATCCAGTTTTTGGTTCTAAATATTTGTTATATTGAGATTCTAATCCAACAATTCCAATATCATCTACATTTGTAAAACCAACAATTTGACTAAATAAATTTTCTTCTGGGTAATAGCGTTTATAGTCTTGATTGATGACTATTGCACTACCATAGCTTGATTTTAATTCTTCACAATTTCTTATAGTTTTTTTCTCAAGCTGTATATAAGATTTTGAAATATTAAACTTTGAATTATAAATCTCTAAATCAGTACCTGTACAATTTGATAAATCTCTTAAAAAAATTTCTTTATTAGCAATTTTTTTTGGATGAACTCCAATGTTGTAAAAAGTTAAATTTTGAGTAATATTACTTCCTTTTACATCAAAAATATTTCCTCTTTTACCTTTAATCATTTCTACTTTCATTCCCTGAGGATTATCAACCCTATCAATGATTTGAATTGTAAATAACTTGTAAATGAATACCAACCAAACACACATTACCAGCGTGCTTACAATTCTAATTCTACGTTTAAATTTTAAATAGTTTTTAGTCATTGCTAATTTTTACAATAAGTGTTTCGGGTTTACTTGCTACTAATCCAATTTTTTTTGCCTTCTTTGATATAACATCTGCTCGTTTCATTTTTTCTACAGAATTAATTTTCAAAGTAAGATTTTCATTTAATTGATCTAAAGTCTTACGATTAAAATCGATTGTAGTTTGTGTTTTATCTATTTCTATAAATGCAGCTAAATACAAGGAAATCGTAGTAACAGTCATTATAAACATAATGGTCCATTTTATATTTTCTCTTTTTGCAATCTGTGCTTTCGTTAACCTTTTTTTTCTAGCCAATTTTTTCCCCTACTCTCATTTTTGCGCTTCTGGATCTCTTATTGTCTAATATTTCCTGTTCAGTAGGTATTAGAGGTTTCTTTGTTAGAACATTTAACTCTTTATTTAGCTTAAGATCTTTAAACTTATGTTTTACCATTCGATCTTCCATAGAGTGATAACTGATAATAACAATTCTACCTTTAGGCTTAAGAAACTTCATAAAGTCATTCAAAAATAATTCTAAATGATCTAACTCATTGTTAGTTTTGATTCTGAGTGCTTGAAAAATTCTTGAGTATGTTTTGATTCGATATTTATAGGCTGTTTTTCTACTTATAATATTAACAAGTGTATCAGCATTTATTTCTTCATTTGATTCTTTAATTGCTCTAGCAATTCTAAACGAATTTCTTTCTTCTCCAAATTCATTAAAGATATTAGTTAAGTCTCGTATAGATGAGTTTTCAATAATCTCTGCAGCTGTTAACCCACTATCTTTATCATCAAATCTCATATCTAAAGACGAGTCATATCGATGCGAAAACCCTCTTTGATTATCCTCTAGCTGATAAGAGGAAAGTCCCAAGTCTAAAAGCATTCCATCAACTTGCTTTATATTTAATTTATTACAACTATCTTCTAATTGAGTATAGCTAGAATGGATTAGCTCAAAATTACTAAATTCATGGAGCCTCTTTTGTGCAATTTTTATTGAATTTGAGTCTCTATCAAATCCTAATAGAAAACCTTTTTTAACATGCTCAAGAATTTTAATTGAATGACCACCAAGACCTACCGTGCCATCTATATAATATCCATTCTGTTTTATATTTAGATTATTAATTGATTCCGTCAGCATAACTGGGTAATGGCTATAGCTTTTTGACGAAATCGAAGTCATCAGATATTGACTCTCTTGGAAAGCTCTTCATAGGAATCTTCATCAATACTCTGCTTACTATCGGATTTCTCCAAAGTAGCATTATCCCATATTTCAATTTTATTTAAAACGCCTATGATGGTTATATCTTTTAAAATATTTGCGTATTCAATTAAGTTTTTTGTTAAAATCAATCTTCCTTGTTCATCTGAAGATACTATTTTAGCATGCCTTAAATGATTTCTTAAAAAAATACGATTCGTTTTAGACAAAGAAGATAGTTGACTTAATTCTCTTTCAATTTTTTCCCATTCGCCTAAAGCATAAACCCAAATACAACGATCAATTCCTCTAGTTATTACAAAAGTATTTTTGTCAGACTTATGAAGCTGTTTACGAAATATAGATGGAATATTGATTCGATTTTTTGAATCAATAACGAAATCATATTGTCCTGTAAATGTATATTGGCTACGCATAATAAACGGGAATTAAGGGATTTTAACCCACAATTCACCACTTATCTTAATGTATATGTAGCATCTATGTCAATAAATTTGTTATAAATTGGATAAAAAAATGATAAAAAAATAATCGAATACAAAAAGGTTTTTTAAAACTATCTATTTTTTGGGATATACTTGGTGATAGAAACTGATAGGGGGTCTGATATTAGATCTACTTTAACTGGAAAATCATTTGTAATACTGTCTGAAAAATCACTAAAAGTATCTTCTGAGAAAAAAATCAATTCAAAGTCAACTGTATTGGCAATCAAGAAAGTTTTATTATCTCCATTCCAAATCTCAGAAAAAGAATTGGATTGTACATTATTTTTCTCTTCAAATATAAAGTATTCTTTTCCTGAATCTTTGTCTGAATATTCAATATAATTTTCATTATTTGATTTAAATCGTATCGTTATTGGAAAAGAAAAAGCTTGTTCACTCAAAATCTCCTGAGTTCTTATAGCATAAAGATTTTCTATGTCAGATTTAGATATTCTAAGTTCGTTTTCTTTATCTGTATCAGAAATTGCAGAAGAACTGTTAAGGAAAAAACTTAATAAAACTAAAATTATAAAAACTACTAAACCTATTAAAATATTTGGATTAAATACATTATCAGTGTTGATGATATCTACAAATTTTAAACTTTTGTCATTATCTTCTTTTTTATTCTTTTTAACTCTTACTTTTTTTATAGGATTTTTTTGATTAAGAAATTCATCTAATTCTTCTATTCCATCATCAACATCTATACCTATTTCTTTCAGGTATGCTTTAAAAAATAATCGTACATATACATTAGAAATTTCAGAAAATTTACCTGCTTCAATAGCCTTTAGACTAATGAGATCTATTTTAGTTCTACGTTGAATATCCTCAAGCGATATTTTGTTCTCTAGTCTAAATTTTTTATATCTAGAGTAAAAAATCATAGATTTTCTAGTATTATTTTTATCTTACTCATTTTGAATTTCTTTAAGGGAAAACCTACGATATTATTATAACATCCGTCAATATGTTTAATTAAAATATTTTCAGCATCTTCAATATTATAAGCGCCAGCTTTGTCTAAAACATCAAATGATTCAATATAGTTCTGTATGACATCTTCTGACAAGTCCTTGAAAGTAACATTAGTCTTATCAAAGATAGTGATAGCTTTATTATTATAAAAAAGACTTAAACCACTTATTACCGAATGGGTATGATTTGAGAGTGTTTGAATAATCTTAAATGCTTCGCCATTTGAAGATGGCTTACCTATTATTTTGCCATTAAAATCAATAATAGTATCTCCTGATAGAACATGACTACCCTGGTTATTGTTCCAAACATGAGATCCCTTACTTTCAGATACGTTTACCACATAATCAACTGGTTTTAGATTACTGCTATTTGTCTCATCTATATTTGGCGATATGCAATCGAAGTTATAACCTAAATCTTGGAGAATTCTCTTTCGTCTTGGAGAACTTGATGCTAATATTAAACCCATTGTTTTAGTTATTTTTTTTGTAATTAAATTTAAATAATTTAGGGAGGATAAATAATGGACCAAACTAAAATAGTTAAAAAAACATATTCACAGTATATGAAGTCTCTTCCTGTTGCTAGAGATTTCTTCAATCGACCATTAACTTATACCGAAAAAATTTTGTTCTCACATTTGAGTGAACCGCTAGAATCTATTCCAGAAAGAACAAAAACATTTTGTTGTATAAAACCAGATAGAGTAGCTATGCAAGATGCAACAGCTCAAATGGCACTACTTCAATTTATTAACGCTGGAATGGAAACAACAGCCGTTCCCAGCACTGTACATTGCGATCATTTGATTACTGCTATTAGTGGAGCAAAAGATGATCTAGACAATGCACTTATTACGAATAAAGAAGTTTATAATTTTTTAATATCTGTATGTGAAAAGTATGGAATTGGTTTTTGGAAACCAGGTGCAGGAATTATCCACCAAACTATTCTAGAAAATTATGCATTTCCTGGATCTTTGATGATTGGAACTGATTCACATACTCCAAATGCCGGAGGCTTAGGTATGATTGCAATTGGTGTCGGTGGAGCCGATGCTGTAGATGTAATGACCGATTCACCATGGGAAGTAAATTGGCCTGGCGTTATAGGCGTAAAACTAGTTGGTGAGTTAAAAGATTGGGCATCTCCAAAAGATATCATATTAAAATTGGCTGGTATTTTAACAGTTAAAGGTGGTACTGGAAAAATTATTGAATATTTTGGGGAAGGAACAAAAACAATAAGTTGTACAGGTAAAGCAACCATAACTAATATGGGTGCTGAAGTTGGAGCAACTACCTCATTATTTCCCTATGATGAGAAAATGTTTGAATATTTAGTTGCGACTTCAAGATCTGATATTGCATCATTAGCTGATGAGCTAAAAGATCATCTAAAAGCAGATGATGAAGTAGCAGAAAATCCAGAACAATACTATGATGAGGTGATTGAAATTAATCTATCTGAATTAGAACCTCATATTGTTGGGCCATACAGTCCCGACCTTTCTAGAAAAGTATCAGACATGCCATTAGCTATCAAGAAAAATAATTACGATGATGATTTAAAAGTTGGCTTGATTGGAAGTTGCACTAATTCTTCATATGAAGATATTGAAAAAGCTGCCCATGTTGCAAAACAAGCATTAGATAGAGGTTTAACAGCTAAGTCAGAATTTTATATCACTCCAGGATCTAATCAAATTAAGGCTACCATGGAACGCGATGGCTATACAGAAATTTTTCATAAATTAGGTGGTAAAGTGCTTGCGAATGCTTGTGGGCCATGTATTGGACAATGGAAAAGATCTGGCATTCAAGATGGAGAAAAAAATACTATAATAACATCATTTAATAGAAATTTTGCAAAGAGGAATGATGGAAATGCAGCTACTGAATCTTTTGTAGCAAGTCCCGAGATTGTTACTGCGCTTGCTATTGCAGGTAAACTAAGTTTTAACCCTTCAAAAGACTCTATCACTTTGAAAGATGGAAATAAATTTATGTTTGATGCCCCTATTGGTTCAGAACTACCTTCTGATGGTTTTGAAGAGATAGATTGTAATGATTTTCTAGCAGGTAAATTGAATCCATCTGCTGAAATTATTATTGATCAGGACAGTAAACGCCTACAAAAGTTAGAGCCTTTTAAGGCGTGGAATAATAAAGATATTCAAGGCTTAAGGGTTTTACTTAAAGCTGAAGGAAAATGCACTACTGACCATGTATCTCCAGCTGGACCTTGGCTAAAGTATAGAGGCCATCTTGAAAATATATCTCAAAATATGTATTCAGGTGCATTAAATGCATATACTCAATCTACTGGAGAAGCAATAAATACCGACACCAAAGAAAAAGGTGATATCTATGAAGTTGCAAAGTATTATAGCTCAAATGTCATTGATTGGATAGCGGTTGCTGATGAAAATTATGGTGAAGGATCTAGTAGGGAACATGCTGCGATGGAACCTAGATTTATGGGTTGTAAAATTGTTTTAGCTAAGAGTTTTGCAAGGATTGCTCAAACAAACTTAAAGAAGCAAGGTGTTTTACCTTTGATATTTGAAAATAAATCAGATTATGATAAAATTGAAGCCTTCGACACCATATCAACTCTAAATTTAAATGAGTTTGGTCCACAAAATAATATCAATTTAAGCCTTCAGAAACCTGACGGCTCAACTTATATCATTAAAACCATTCATACATTTTCAGAAAATCAAATTTCATGGTTTAAAGCTGGATCTGCTCTAAACTTAATTGCAGATCAAGTAAATTGAATACCATAGAAAAAATTAATAAAGATTGGGATTTTGTAATTGGAATAGAAGTACATGTACAATTAGAAACAAAATCAAAGATGTTTAGTACATGTGAATACAACTACGATCAAAGCCCAAATACACTCACCTGCCCTACTTCAATTGGATTACCTGGCGCATTACCTTCAATCAATCAAAAAGCGATAGATTTTGCTATTAAATTTGGAGGTGCAGTAAATGCTACAGTACATTCGTCTTTCTCTTTTGCTAGAAAGCATTATTTCTATCCAGATTTACCAAAAGGATATCAAATATCGCAGTTTGATAAACCTATAGTTACAGGTGGCATTGTTCCTATTTGGTGGGATAATAAAAAATATGATATTGAACTAACAAGAGCTCACTTAGAAGAAGATGCTGGTAAATCGACTCATAATTCTTCAAAAAATAATAGTCAGGTAGATTTTAATAGAAGTGGTGCTCCTTTAATAGAAATTGTAACTGAGCCCGTTCTAACACACCCAATTCAAGCAAAGATCTTTATTCAAAGGATAAAGCAGATTGTTAACTATATAGCAATTTCTAATGCCGAAATGGAGCAAGGAAAATTGAGATGTGATGCTAATATATCACTTAAGAAAAAAGGTATAAAAAAATTTGGTACTAAAACAGAGATTAAAAACATTAATTCATTTAGAAATGTACAAAAGGCAATTGAATCTGAAATCAAAAGACAACATCATCTCCTTGAAGATGGAAAAGAAGTAGTACAAGCAAGTCTTACTTGGAATAATGAAAAAAATATTGCAGAAATTATGCGAGTTAAGGAGAATGCTGATGACTATAGATATTTTCCAGATCCTGATTTACCTCCAGTTATAATTTCAGAATCTAAGATAGATTCAATCATAAAAGATTTACCTTTCTTACCATTTGAATTTGAAAATAGGTGGATAGATGAATATGATTTTAAACCTGACGAAGCAATAACTCTTGCTAGTACAATACATATTGCTTCTTACTTTGAAAAAATGATTAAGTACGATGTTACTCCTAAAAATGCAAGTAAATGGATAACAGGTGAATTATTTCGATTATTCAATGAGATAAATATACCCTTTGATGAAGATAGAGTTTTAGCGAAAGATTTAGCAAAAGTTATTTCTCTAAGCGATTCAGAACAAATTACTACAAATTCTGCTAAGGAAATCTTAAGAAAATTATTTATTTCTGATAAATCAATAGATTCTATAATTAGCGACGATAACTATCTTGATAATACTGATAATACTATAATAGATATTATTAATAAAGTTTTAGATCAGAATCCAAATGAAGTTGATAGATTTAAAAATGGAGAAGAGAAACTATTAAGCTATTTTATGGGTAAAGTAATGAAGGAATCTAAAGGCAAGATAAGTCATAAAATTATCATTCAAGAATTGAATAACAAACTTAGAAACTCTTAAAATTTTCTTCCGTTAGCAGCCATCTCTCTAATTACCGAATCAATACCTTTTTTATCAATAATTTTAAGACCTTTTGCAGAAACTTTAAGTGTAACAGATTTTTTCAGACTATCTACCCAAAAAGTTTTTTTCTGTAGATTTACATCGAATCTTCTTCTAGTTTTGTTATTAGCATGACTTACGTTGTTGCCATACATTACTTTTTTACCTGTTACTTCACAAACTCTTGACATTTTTTAACCTTTTATGTTTAAGTTTAATTAAACTCCGGCAAATTTAAACCAATAATTGAACCGAACAAACAAAAAGAATATGATTGATTTAAATAAAAAAATAGAGATTGGATCTTTAACATTAGACTTTCCTTTTTTTCTAGCTCCTATGGCAGGAGTTACTGACTATGCATACAGAGTAATTGCTAAAGAATTTGGTGCAGGTATTGTCTATTCTGAATTTGTATCAGCGCATGGCATTATAAGAAAAAATGAAAAGACCTTAAAAATGATTGAATTCTCAAACTTTGAAAGGCCAATTGGTATTCAAATATTTGGAGATACTCCTGAGGTCATGGAAAAAGCAGCTCGCTTAGTATATGAACAGTTTAAACCGGACCTTATTGATATCAACTATGGCTGTCCTGTTCCAAAAGTAACTAAAAAAGGCGCTGGATCTGCAGCTTTAAAAGATTTATGTCTAATGGAAGATATAACTGCTGCAGTTGTTGAGTCTGTTAAGGAAGTTCCTGTGACTGTTAAAATGAGAGCAGGATGGAATTCAGAAAATATTGTAAGTACAGATGCAGGTATAAAACTAGAAAAAATTGGTATTAAAGCTATCACATTACATCCAAGAACAACTGTTCAAATGTATAGAGGAAAAGCTGATTGGTCCCTTATTAAAGAATTAAAAGAAAATGTGAAGATTCCCGTAATAGGTAATGGTGATATACAAACAATTCAAGATATTGAAAAAATGTTCTCATTAACAAAGTGTGATGGAATTATGATTGGAAGAGCTGCACTTGGCAATCCTTGGTTTTTTACCCAGATTAAAAAGTATATGAAAAATGAGGATTTTAATGAGATAAGCTTGAATGAAAGATTGGATGTTTGTAATAAACATCTTGAGCTACTTGTTCAAACACATGGAGAAGTAGTTGGAACAAATAATATGAGAAAACACTTTGGTTGGTACTTCAAGGGCTTTAAGCATGCTTCTGGATTGCGAAAAAAATTAGTTTTAGTAAAGAATTATTCTGAAATGAAAGATATTTTATCTAATATTAGGCACTAAAAACAAAAGGAAAAATTATGGACAAAAATTTTAAAGCAGTAAATGCACCAATACTAGATTTTGAACCCGGTTCAAAGCATAGAGAAGAATTATTAAAAGAGATTGAAAGACAATCCAATAGACAGAAAGAAGTTCCAGTAATTATTCATGGTAAAGAATATTTTACAGGCAATATTCAAAAATGCACAAAACCCCATGATCATCAACATATTTTAGGAACATATCATGAAGCTGGAGAGAAAGAGATTCAAATGGCCATAGATTCTTCTCTAGAAGCATGGAAAACTTGGTCAAATACTTCTCTCGAATATAGAGCTTCAATCTTTAAAAAAGTTGCTGATTTAATTGATGGCCCATATAGATATAAAATTAATGCTGCAGCAATGCTTGATATTGGAAAAAGCGTTTTCCAAGCTGAGGTTGATGCATCATGCGAACTTATAGACTTTTTAAATTTTAGCATTGAGTTTGCTTACAAAATGGAAGATACATTTACCCCCATTTCTCCGGAAGGAATGCACAATGCTTTAGAATTCAGACCTCTCGAAGGATTTGTTTTCGCTATTGCTCCATTCAACTTCTTTAGCATTGGAGGAAATTTAGCTATCGCTCCTGCTATTGTAGGTAATACAGTATTATGGAAACCAGCACCAAGCGCTGTTTATTCATCTCATATTATTATGGAGCTATATAAAGAAGCAGGACTTCCTGATGGAGTAATTAATTTTATTCCAGGCGATGGTCCTAAAATTGGTGATCAAGTACTTGCTCATAGAGACTTAGCTGGAGTACACTTTACTGGATCAACTAAAACATTTAAGCATTTATGGAAAGGTGTATCTAATAATTTAGATACATATAAAAGCTATCCTAAAGTCGTTGGTGAAACTGGAGGTAAAGACTTCTGTATCGCTCATGAATCTGCTAATATTGATAGCCTTGTAACTGCTATGGTAAGAGGAGCATTTGAATATCAAGGACAAAAGTGCTCTGCTATGTCTAGAGCCTACCTCCCTTCTACTAAATGGGATGTTATTAAAGAAAAACTAGTAGCGCAAATTGACACAATAGAAGTTGGACCTCCCGAAGATTTTAAAAACTTTGTAAATGCAGTTATTGATGAAACTGCGTTTGATAAAATATCTTCCTACATAGACTATGCACATGAATCAAATGATTGTGAAGTTTTGTGTGGCGGTACATATGATAAATCAAAAGGCTATTTTGTTCAACCAACTGTAATAGTAACTACCGATCCACATTTTAAAACATTGGAAGAAGAAATATTTGGTCCTGTATTAACTATTTATGTATATGATACATCTCAATGGTCCGAGACTTTAACGTTAATTGATTCAACATCACCTTATGCATTAACTGGATGTGTTTTCTCTGAAGATAGAGATATTGTAGAAGAAGTACGCTCTACATTAAGATTCTCAGCAGGTAATTTTTATATTAACGACAAACCAACTGGTGCTGTTGTAGGTCAACAACCATTTGGAGGGAGTAGAGCTTCTGGAACAAATGATAAGGGCGGTTCTATGCTTAATCTGCTAAGATGGACCTCACCCAGAACCATTAAAGAAACTTTCGAACCACCTAAGGACTATCGTTACCCTTATATGGATTAATATGAAAATTCACGAATACCAAGCCAAAGAAATCCTTAAAAAGTTTAATATTCCTATTCAGGAAGGTTATGCCATTGAAAATAGTGGAGATATTGATAGTACTATTAAAAAAGTACAATCTGATTTTAACTGTGAAGCTGTAATTGTCAAAGCTCAAATTCATGCTGGAGGTCGAGGAAAAGGTGGTGGAGTTAAGTACTGCCCTACTTTTAAAGATGCTCAAGGCGCTGCTAATACAATTTTAGGGATGAACCTGATTACTCATCAAACAGGTCCTGAAGGAAAAATGGTCAATAAAATCCTTATTACTGAAGCCTTAGATATTGAAAAAGAATATTATTTTGCTATTACCTTCGATAGATCTAAAAATTCTGACGTGTTTATAGTCTCAAGTGAAGGTGGTGTGGATATTGAACAAGTAGCAGAAAATAATCCTGATCAGATTATTAAAGCTTGGATTGATGACTCTCCTAATGCTCTAGAAAATGCAGTAAAAAAGATTATCCTATCTCTATCACTTCAAAAGTTTGAAAATGTAGAACAAATGTTCAAAGACCTATACAAATGTTACATTGAATCAGATTGCTCCCTTCTAGAAATAAATCCTTTAGTATCAACGACTAGTAATCAGATTATAGCTTTAGATGCAAAAGTAGATATTGATTCAAATGCTCTTTTTAGACATCCTGAAATTGCCGCTTATCATGATAAATCAGAAGAAGACCCACTAGAACTGAAAGCTGCTGAATATGGATTAAATTATATCAAACTAGATGGTAATGTAGGATGTATGGTAAATGGAGCGGGATTAGCAATGGCTACAATGGATATAGTGAAACATTGTGGAGGTGAACCTGCTAATTTCTTAGATGTAGGAGGAGCTGCTAATGTAGAAACTATTAAAAATGGTTTTAAAATTATTTTGTCTGATAAAAATGTGAAGTCCATTTTAATCAATATATTTGGTGGAATTGTTCGATGTGATAGAGTGGCTAACGGCGTAATACAAGCTGTAAAAGAACTAGATCTGGATGTTGTAGTGGTTGTAAGATTGCAAGGCACTAATGCAAAATTAGCTAAAAAAATTCTCGATGAATCAGATATTGAATTAATCAGTGCAGAAACTATTAATGAAGCTGCAACAAAAGCTGTGGAGATGATAAAATAATATGTCAATTCTATTAAATAAGAATACAAATATACTAGTTCAAGGAATTACTGGATCTGAAGGATCATTTCATGCAGAACAAATGATGGAATATGGCTCAAAAGTTGTCTGTGGTGTCACTCCAGGAAAAGGTGGCCATACTGCAACAATAAACAAACTGCCTGTATTCAACTCGATTAATGAAGCAAAAAAAGAATTTCAAATTGATGCTACTGTTATTTTTGTACCTCCAAGGTTTGCAGCAAAAGCAATAATAGAGGCTATTGAAGCAAGTGTTCAATTAATAGTATGTATATCTGAAGGGATTCCTGCTAGAGATATGGTTACAGTGAAGAATATGCTAGATAAATCTTCTAGTACTTTAATAGGACCAAATTGTCCTGGATTAATAACAGCAGAGGAATCAAAGATTGGTATTACACCAGGATTTATATGTAAAAAAGGATCTGTGGGTATACTCTCAAGATCTGGAACATTGACCTATGAGGCTATAGATCAAGTAGTCAATGTTGGGTTAGGCATTACAACTGCGGTTGGTATCGGAGGAGATCCCGTTATAGGATCAAGTATGATAGATATATTAAAACATTTCGAAAATGATGATGACACAAAAGGGATTGTTATGATTGGTGAAATAGGTGGAAATATGGAAAATGATGCTGCTAGGTGGGTGAAAGACAATTTAAATAAACCTGTAGTTTCCTTTATAGCAGGACAAACCGCACCAAAAGGTAAAAGAATGGGTCATGCTGGAGCAATAATATCAGAAGGATCTGAAACAGCTGAAGCTAAAATTAAAATACTTAAAGAATGTGGAATTTCAGTAGCAAATACTGTATCTGAAATTGGCATTACAATGAAAACATTAATAGGATAAAAATATGAAAAATACACTTGCAATTATTAAACCAGATGCGATGAGAAAAGGTCATCTTGAAGATATTAGAAAAGATATCTTAGATAATGGATTTGATATCGTAGAAGAAAAAACTTTAAATCTTTCAAATGAACAAGCTTGTTCTTTTTATGACATTCATCAAGATAAGCCTTTCTTTGATGAACTTGTTGAGTTTATGACTTCCTATGAATGTCATGTGATGAAACTAGAAAAAGAAGATGCTGTAGTCGAATGGAGAAATCTAATGGGCGCAACAGATTCTCAGAAAGCTGATACTGGTACTATTAGGCAAAAATATGGTACTGACATTTCTATGAATGCTACTCATGGATCAGATAGTAACGACAATGCACATAAAGAGATTGAATTCTTTTTCAATGATTAAATATTCTTTATTAATAATTGGTTTATCTTCTACTCTCTTTTCTCAAGAATTAAATGATGAATGGCTAAATACTACTTTAGAAAAAAGTATACCAGAGATAGCAGTAGTAAATACTGCTGAAGTACCAAATCAACCATTAGAACAACAAAAAAATACTTACTTCACCATACAAGTAGCAGCTAAAGCTACTTTTGCGGATGCAGAAGAACTTGTAAAAATATTGAATAATTATAATTTAGAAGCTTTTATACAAAAAAATGATTCCAATGAAAAATTAAAGTATCGCGTTAGATATGGAAGTTTTTTATCTAAAGAAGATGCTTCTATGACGGCAAAAGATATTAAAAATGAGCTAGGATATGATTGCTGGGTAGATAAAATAGAATTATAAAAATTATTTTATTTCAAAGATTTATTTGTTTATATTGACCCTAGTTAAGGAAAGAAAATGTTACCTAAAAAAAGACAGTCTAAAACAAGATCAAAAAAGAGAAGAACTCATTATACTTCTTCCCTAGTGCATACAGTTACCTGTAAAAACACTGGAGAAGAGCATCTACCGCATCATGCGTACTATCATGATGGAATCCTGTATCATAAAGGAAAACCAGTCGATCAAAACTAATGAGTGATTGCTTTATTTTTTCAGGACAAGGTTCTCATCGTCCTGGAATGGGATTAAAACTTTATCAACACTCTACAATTGCCAAAGATAAAATTCATTTATCTAATCAAATTCTTGGATATGATATATCTGATATTATGTTTGATGATAATGAAGCTACTCTCAGACAGACTAATTATGCCCAGGTAGCAATCTATATTTATTCTTGTATTATTTTTGATATTATTAAAAATACTAATCATTCACCTACGGCAGTCGCAGGACATAGCCTTGGTGAGTTTTCTGCTTTATATGCCAATAACACCTATACATTTGAAACAGGCCTTAGAATTGTAGATATTCGCGCTAAAGCAATGCATAGATGTGAAAAAAATAATGAAGGAAAAATGAGTGCTGTAATAGGAATGAGTAAAGATAAAATTATAGATATTTGTGAAGGAACAGATACTCAAATAGCTAATATTAATTCAGATCAACAAGTTGTTATTTCAGGAACAGCAGAATCTATTCAATCTATATCTGAACAATTAAAAACTAATGGAGCAAAACGTATTATTGCCCTTCCTGTCAGCGGTGCATTTCATTCAAAACTAATGTCAGATGCAAAGCCTGAACTAAAAAAAATTATTTCAAATGCGACGTTCAATCAACCAACCATTCCTATTGTATCAAATTATGATGCAGTGTTACGATCAAATCCAGATGAAATTAAAAAAGCTTTGACAGAACAAATCGACAATCCTGTTTTATGGCTCGACAGTATTAAAACATTAGGTAAAATAAATAATAATTTTATAGAGATAGGACCTAAAAAAGTATTATCAGGAATAATCAAAAAAATAGATGAATTGTTTCATATTTCTAGTTTTAATAGCTATAATGATGTAGAGGAATATTTAGATGTTTAATCATTCAAGTAAAACAGCATTAGTTACAGGAGCATCAAGAGGTATTGGAAAAACAATTTCAATGATGCTTGCAGCTAATGGCATAAAAGTTATTGGCGTAGCAACGTCAGAAGAATCTCTTAAGTCAATTCAGAATATCGATAATATCATTCCTTTTTGTTGCGATATATCAAATGAAAAATCTGTAGAACAGTTATATAATTTTTCAAAAGAACACTTCGATTCAATTGATATTTTAGTAAACAATGCTGGAATCCATATGGACAATATTTTATTAAGAATGAAAACAGATGAATGGCAAAAAGTTTTAGACGTTAATTTGAATGGGCCATTTTATTTAACAAGAATCTTATTAAAAGACATGATTAAAAGCAAAAGTGGAAGAATTATCAATATTTCTTCTATTTCAGGTACCGATGGAAATAAAGGACAAAGTAATTATTCTGCATCTAAGGGAGGTTTACTTGCATTTACAAAGTCACTTGCCAAAGAAGTAGGTCGAAGAAATATTACGGTTAACTGTATTGCTCCAGGTGTAATTGAAACGGACATGATTGCACATTTAACTGATACTGTAAAAAAGAATTACTTAGATAGAATACCATTGAAAAAATTTGGAAAACCAGAAGATATTGGTAAAATGATTTTGTTTTTATCTTCCGATGAAGCCAGTTATATTACTGGGCAAACATTTTATATTGATGGTGGAATATCATTAAACTAGATAGGAGTATGAACTATGTCATCGAACGATAAAGTAAAAAATATTATTATAGATAAATTAGGTGTTGATGAATCAAGAGTTGTAGCTGAAGCAAGCTTCCTTGATGATTTGGGTGCAGATTCATTAGATACCGTAGAATTGATTATGGAATTTGAAGAGGAGTTTGATCTAGAAATTCCAGATGAAGATGCAGAAAAAATCACCACAGTAGGTGCTGCATTTGAATACATTAACAATCACGCTAAATAATCTTGTCAAATAGAGTTGTTATTACTGGAGAAGGTAGTATTTCTCCTCTAGGATTATCATCCAAAGAACTTTGGAATAACCTTATTCATGGTAAATCAGGCATCAAGCTAATTCAAAATTTTGATACTGAACAATTTAATGTTAAGATTGCTGGAGAGATTACAGATTTTGATCCTTTAGTGTTTTTTGACCATAAACAATCTAGGAAGTTAGACCGTTATACCATGTTTGCTATGATAGCTGCAGATCAAGCTATTAAAAGTTCTGGAATTGAATCTTCAAATATAGGTGTTATTTTAGGTACTGGCGTAGGCGGTATGCATACCCTAGAAGAAGAACAAACCAAACTATTAGATAAAGGTCAAAGAGGTGTATCTCCTCATTTTATTCCAAAAATGATTCCAAATATTGCAGGTGGTCAAATTGCTATTAAACATGGATTTAATGGACCAAATTTTTCTCTTTCTACTGCTTGCTCTTCTGCTAGCGATGCTATAGGAATGGCATATAGATTAATTCAATCTAATCAAATACATGCAATGGTATGTGGAGGATCAGAGGGAGGAATAACTCCTTTAACATTATCTGGATTTTCAAATATGAAAGCATTGTCAAAAAATAATGAAAATCCACAAAGCGCATCTAAGCCTTTTGATAAAAATAGAGATGGATTTATTATGTCTGAAGGATCAGCAATGTTGGTTTTAGAATCATTAGATAGTGCCAAAAAAAGAGGTGCTAATATTTTAGCAGAGATAATAGGTTATGGAATTACAAATGATGCTTATCATATTACTCAACCTCACAATGAAAGCAAGGGCGCTACAAGTGCTATCGATTTAGCTTTACGAGATGGAAAAATCAATAAAGATGAAGTAAACTACATTAATGCACATGGAACATCGACATATTACAATGATATGTTAGAAACTCAAGCGATTAAACAAGTCTTTGGTGATAATGCAAAAAACTTACCAGTGAGCTCTACGAAGTCAATGACAGGTCATATGCTAGGCGCTACAGGTGCGATTGAAGCAATTAGCTGTATATATGCTATAAATAATGGGATAATCCCTCCTACTATCAATTATGAGACTCCTGACCCTGAATGTGATTTAAATTATGTTCCAAATAAGAGCATTGAATTGGATTTAAATGTCACTATTAGTAATTCTTTTGGATTTGGTGGACATAATTCTGTTTTAGCTATTAAGCAATTTTAAGCTAATTTTTTTTTAAGAATGTCAATTGATTCAACGGCGTCAATATCAACATTATTTAAGTGTCCGCACCAGTAACTGAACCAATCCAGGTAATTTAATAAGTAGAATAATCCGCTAAGGTCATTTTTAAGTTTTGATGGAATTTGAATATGGTGGTTTGAAGAAGTTTTATGTTTTAATATTTCATTAGTAATATTCATCCTCTTAACATTTTGAGGCCAAGTAATATCAATCCAAATCAAAGAAAAGAAGCTTTTATCAATTAATTTATTTTCCCACCCTATAATGTCATTATGATTCATCTCTGGTAAAGTAACATTATAAGATAACATTTTACTATTCTCATTCAATTGACACTTTAAGCGATATCCAATAGAAGATAAATCTTCCTCCGTAATAATAACTGGAAATGTAGAATGAGTTTTCTTAGCTAAAGCAAATACTTCAGAACTCTCTAACGAAAATTTATTAGAGTATTCTTGAAGAAGTTCTATATTAAGCAATTCAAGTAATTCATCTTCATCTAAAAGTTTTATTAATACTGCAAGAGTATATCCAAGAATAGATCTTGGAGGGTATCCTTGAGGAAGAATGTGAAAATCATGATTATCTTTCTTTAAAGATTCTAAGAGCTCTCCCCCAGATGTTATTCCAAAGATATTTTTTGTAAAACTTGATGCATGCCTATAATACGAAAGAGCTTCTTCTGTATTTCCAGAATAAGAAGAGATAATCAATAAGGTATGTTCATCTATTATAGCATTTGGAAAATAATTTCTTTCAACTATGATTTCAAGGTGAGGAGAAATATCTTTCATTATCGATCCAGCAATAGCTGACCCTCCCATGCCCATAATTACAATCCTATGAATCTTACCTAAATCTAATGATAGATCTTTAGTATCGTTAATTGCATCAGCTACTTGAGCTGGAAAATTTTTTATTTCATTAAACATGTTATTTCTCTCTTTTTAAAATCATATTTAGCAATGATATCATGTTATCTTGAACTTCATTAGGAAGAGATTTTATTATATCCTTACATTTATTATCAAAATTTAGTAACAATTCCTTTGATTTTTCAATAATACCAGAATTTTTATAATATTCTTTCAGTAATTCCTTTTTTTCTACAATAGAACGGTTTTTTATTTCTTCTTGAAGCTTGTTCCAAGCGTCTTTATCTTGGTCCAACGCCATACTTGATAAAATTGTTTTTTTACTTCTTTCTATGTCAGAATTAGTTCCTTTTCCCATATTTTCTGAAGAAGTTGACATTTCAAGTATATCATCTTGCATTTGAAAAATTACTCCAAGATTTCTACCTATTTTTTTAAATTGAGGTTTAAACTGTAAATAATCATCACTTATTAAACATGATATTTCAAAGCATAGCTCAAACAAAGAGCCTGTCTTTTTTTCACTCATTAAAATATATTCATCTACAGAAACATTTCTTGATTCAAATTCCATATCATATGCTTGGCCTTCACATATCTCTAATATCACTTGGTTATATCTGATTAAAATTTCTAATGTATTCTTTTTAATTTTTCCAATAAAAATTGGTCCAAGCGCCCCTAGGCCATCTCCAGATAGAACAGCATGGGCATTATCCCATTTTTTATGAATAGTAGCTACGTTATGCCTTAAATCATCTCCATCCATTATATCATCATGTACTAATGTGAAATTATGTAACAATTCTACACCCATTGCACCGTTGATAGTATCTTTTGGATTATTATTGAACACATCTCCTAAGTACTGCACTATAAGTGGCCTTAATCTCTTTCCTTCAGAATTTATGATGTATTTAATAGGATCATAAAGATATGATGGACCTTCCAATTCTTGCAGTTTTGCTAGTTCTTTTAGAAAAAGATTTTTGTAATCTTGATTGCTTTTAACTCTCATTTAATTCTTCTAATATTTTTTGTGTGTCCTTGTAGCCATCTTCAGCTGAGGGCTCTCCGGCTTGATATACAGAACAATTTGGCATTTCATTCATAATCTTAGCTAATGGATAATCATTACCACCCTCCATTGTTCTATCTCCTATAAAAATATACTCTTCATCTGAATAGAATTTTTTAACCTCACTTAATACTTGAGACTTATTCATACCTCTAGGTGTAATATCAATAGATATTTGTCCACCTATTACAGCATCGAGGTTATCCCACTTAGTTATAATTTGAATAGCAATATCTGCTCTTTCTTGGCTTTTTACATCATATTCAAAATAATCCAATCTTTCCTCTAAAGAACAATCTCTGCCTACAATACTAAAGTTTAACATTGAACCTCTATCTTCAATGTGATTGCCAGATCGTACTGGATACTTGCTTTTTTTTATTTCTTCTTTTAAAAAAGACAATAACTCTTCTGATGGTTTAAACTCATGATTATAGGATAATTGATTGTTTAACCACAATTGATTACCCCCACATGTAAATACTCCATCTGAAAGGTCAAGAATATATTGAGGAACTTGTTCTTGAATTTTCTCTAGATTACTTCCACTAACAAGGAAAAAAATGTGTTCATTTGCCCATTTAGAAAAAAACTGTTCAAAATCAGGGGTCATTTCTCTTCTTGATGGAGTAAGCGTTCCATCCATATCAAAAATATAAATTTTTTTCATTTTTTAGCTCTATGATTAAATAGTTTTAAAATATCTTTTAGCCTCTTTTTTAATATGAGGCGATAAGTAAATTGCTGATATCATAGTAGGAAAAGCCATTAAAGCAAACATTGCATCTACGATATTAACAGCTAAATCTAATGATAGCACAGAACCAAGAACAAGCGTTATAACGTAAAAAATTCTATAGTATACTTTTGAACCTGTACCAAACAAATAAGATGCACATTTACATCCATAGTAAGAATATCCAAACATAGTAGACAGTGCAAAAGTTGCTACTGAGAAAATAAGAATAAAGTCGCCAACTACTCCAAGATGATTAGCAAAAGATTTCTGTGTTAAACTAACCCCAGAAAACTCTCCTGTCATCCAATCACCAGATAACAATATAACAATTCCTGTTATAGTACATACGATGATTGTATCAATCACTGGTCCTATCATTGCTACAAGACCAGATCTAATTGGCTCATTATTTTTCGATGCTCCAATAGCCATCACTTCTGTACCCATGCCAGCTTCATTTGAAAATGCAGCTCTTCTAAAACCCTGGCTAATTACTACAGCCGTTCCTACGAAACCTCCAGCTACTGAACTTCCGTTAAAAGCACTGCTTATAATTAAATTAAAAATTGATGGTACCAATTCAATATTTGTAAAAACTATAAATAATCCAGCAGACATATAAATCACCACCATAAACGGAACAATTCTAGAGGCAACATCAGCAATACGTTGAAGACCCCCAAATATTACTACCGATACAATTAATGCAATTATAATTCCTATAGTTAAGTCTAACGGAATTGATGAAGCAATATTTGGATTTGTTTTAATCAATTGATCTGATAGTATTTGAGTTAACTGATTTACCTGCAACAGAGATAAACATCCAACAAGTCCAGCAATACTAAACCAATATGAAAGGAATTTAAATTTCTTACCCATACCTTGCTCAATAACATACATAGGACCGCCCTGCAATTCACCATCAGAATCATGACCTCTAAACATGATCCCTAATGAGCAGGTAAAAAATTTAGTCGCCATTCCAACTATAGCGCTAATCCACATCCAAAATAATGCTCCAGGACCTCCTAGAGATATAGCAACAGCTACACCAGCAATATTTCCTATTCCTACGGTACTTGAAAGCGCTGTGGATAGGGCTTGAAAGTGCGAAATTTGACCATCATCGTTTGGATCGTCATACTTGCCTAAAAGTATGTCAAAGGCATGCTTAAAGTATCTAAATGGAGTTAATTTTGAATAAAATAGAAAAAATATACCTCCGCCAATAACTAGATTGGCTACTCCAAAGTTTCCCCAAAGGAAATTTGATAAATTTGCAAAAAAATTATTAATTAAATCCATGATTAAGTAAGTTAACAATATAATGAAAAAAATTGACTATTATATCCTTCGAGAATTTTCGATCACATTTCTATTTGTATCTCTGTTCTTTACACTTATTTCACTTATTGTTGATATTTTTGAAAATCTAAATAAATTTATAGACAATGAAGTAACTAGTTCTGTCTTAGTTGAATACTACATAGCTGCCATTCCTTCAATGATTAGCGTTACTATTCCTGTAACATGTCTTGTAGCATCTGTATTCACATATGGAATGATGGTACAAAAAAAAGAATGGTTAGTTTTTAAATCATCAGGGCTAAGTCTTTATCGATTATCAATACCTATATTATTTTTGGGGCTATTATTAAGTATTGGATCATTTTTTTTTGACAACACCGTAGTTATAAAAAATAATAAGATACAAAACGAAATAAAGAAAAATTATTTACAGAAAAATAAAAGTGTTCGTAAAGATAAGTCAATTTTTGAAAATGTTTATTTTCAAAAAAATCAAAGCGAACTCATCGCAATTGATAAATACAATAGTATGAATCAAGTAATCATGAATTTAAATCTAATGGAACTCAACGATGGGAAGATGCAAAAACGAATAGATGCAAAAAAAGGTGTTTGGGATTCAGAAAAATCTAAATGGAATCTCAGAAATTTTTCTATAAGAGAATTTGATGATTTAGGATATGAAACTATTCTAGCTAGATCTAATCAAGACTCTTTGATAAGTTTAAATTTTTCTCCTGAAGATATAACGCAAACAAGCGGATCATCGGAAGAACGATCCTATAACGATCTAAGAGATCAAATTGCAACATTGAAAAGTAATGGAGTAAATACTTTAAAATGGGAAGTTGATCTACATTACAAACTAGCATACTCATTCATTAGTCTGATTGTAATTTTTTGTGGGATACCCCTATCTGTTTTTAGATCTAATACAACACTAGCATTTGGTGGGGGACTAAGCTTAGCAACAATATTTGCTTATGTAATTATATTAAAATTTGGACAGTCTCTTGGCTATGCAGGTGTACTTTCACCTTTCATGGGAGCGTGGTTATCAAATATAATCTTTATAGGTATTGGGCTATACTTGATGATTAACGCACGTAAATAGATAAATGAATAAAATTCAAAATCCTTATGCTACTGCACTTGATGGACTAGTAATAAATGATCCTGTGTCTGCTTTTTTTGATTTTTGTCGTCAAAGAGAAAAAATTCGCTTAAAAAGAGAAAGTGGTGCTCCATATCCATGGACAGATGACCCTATTTTTCAACAAGGTCGCTTCCTAAATATTTTTCGAGAAGATGATCGTGGTAGCAAAGCAATTCTATCCTTTGCTAAAGATCTAGAAAACGATTTACCTATGCTAATTCATTCTTTGTTTTTTGCTCGATGGTGTAATAGGTCAGAAACTTTAAATCGAATATCCTCAGATATGTTACTTCATCCAGAAAAATTGATTCAAACACTAAAAACCTTTGACCCTTGGTGCAATATCAATGCCTACCCTGTTGAATCAATATATTGGAATGGAATGCAACATAGCCGATTGGATGCAGCCACAGCATTATTTAGAGATATCAAAGAATCGTTAGCTAAAATTATTATAGAATCTAAAGGAGATGTGATCAAGGCTACACACTCAATTAATTCTCTTTTTAAAATGCAAAATAATTTTCCTATTTTTATGGCTATTATTGACTTGGCTTGGTTTCGCCCAGATATTATAAACCCATCAAGTGATGTTCCAACAGGGATTGGTGCGGTTGCTTATCTAGACAGATTACAAAAATATCTTGAATTAGAAAATCACCAAGAAACGTGTAATAAGATGATTGAATTGCAAAAAAAATATTGGCCTGAAGCTAAAAGAGAATTTAAACCTATTGATATTGAATATCTATCTTGTGAATGTAGAAAATATCATAGTTACATAAATGGTACAAAATTATTTGAAGGAAAAAATATTTTTCAGCCATCTAAAACATCTTAGTATTGATCATTTCTGCTTAGATGCCCATATAGCATATTTTTTAATAAGAGGATCTGATATTAGAGAATCTAAATTATTATAATTTCTTCCTAATTCTTTTTCAGAAAATTTCTTATGAATAAATTTGTGACATAAATGACAAAGATTTAGACCTCTTTCTCTCATTTCTTGCTTGGTAAATCTTTTTATGAACCATTTATTTCTATGATTCTTTCTAGGGATTAGATGGTGGAAAGTTAAAGGTTTTTCTCGATTACAAATTTGACAGTTCAAATTTATTCTGCAGGGATTTTGTCAATTGCAGTGATAGTAAATTTTGTATCATTGCCTTGGATTTCTAATGTAAAATCCTCATTAACCTTTTTTCCAATTATAGCCCTAGCAAAAGGTGATTTGTAGGTTACAGCTAATGGATAAAGATCTAATTCAGATTCGATAGGACCTAAGATATAATAGTCTTCAGCTTTTTCTTTACCTTCCTCAAGTATAGCAACTTTATTACCAAATCCAACACTTTCATTATCGATATCGTTATCACCAATCATCTTGAATGGAGCATGGGACTGCATTAATTGTATTTTATATACTAGTAAGCTCTGATGCTCTCTAGCTGCATGATATTCTGCATTTTCTTTAAGATCTCCCTGATCAGCAGCTTCTCTAATTCTTAAAGAAGTCTCTCTCTTCTCTTTATTAAGAGCTTCAATTTTTTCTATCAATATTCGATGTGTATCTTTTAAAATTAAAGTTGCCATGTCTATAATCCTCCTGATTGAGTTTTTGGACCTGAATTTAAAATGTCTGAATCTGAAATGTTAAATTTCTGAAAATTCTTATTAAATAATTCAGTAAGCATATTACCTGTCTTAAAATATTCATCAATGTTTTTCCAGCCTTGATCAGGAACTAAGAAATCATTATCGAAGCCTTCAAGATTGATGGGAATATCAAAATTAAAAAACTTATCTTTTACTGAATCATTAAAATCTAATTTATTATCTGTAATTAAATCAATAATACGTTTTGTAAGTTTTAAATCAATTCTTTTAGAGCCTGAAGTAGCGTTAGATCCAGACCAACCAGTATTCACGAGATATATCGGGGCTTTATACTTTGATAATTTTTCTTGTAATAGCTTTGCATAAACTAATGGATGCAAAGTTAAAAATGGTCCACCGTAGCATGGTGAAAATGTTGCTATGGGATCAACTATTCCTGTTTCAGTTCCTGCCATTTTGGCCGTATATCCACTAATAAAATGGTACATCGCTTGATTTGCATCAAGCCTAGCTAGTGGTGGCAAAATACCATAGGCGTCACAAGTCAAGAAAATAACAGCATTAGGATGTGGCCCTGCACTAGGCAATTCTTTAGAACCCAAAGAATTTTCAATAAAATGAATTGGATAGCATATCCTTGAATTTTCACTTTTTGCATTATCATCAAAATCTACTTCTTTTGTTTCTAGATCATAGACAACATTTTCTAAAAGTGTTCCATGTTGAATGGCATTATAAATTTCTGGTTCTTTATTTCTATCTAAATTAATTGCTTTTGCATAACAGCCACCCTCAAAATTAAAAATTCCATTGTCAGACCATCCATGCTCATCATCTCCAATTAAAGGTCGGTTAGCATTAGTACTTAAAGTTGTCTTTCCAGTACCAGATAATCCAAAGAATAGCGTTGATTCACTTAAGTCTTTTGAAACATTTGCTGAACAATGCATTGATAATACATTTTTAAGTGGTAGGTAATAATGCATTATAGAAAAAATCCCTTTTTTCATTTCTCCAGCATATTCTGTTCCACCAATAATTGCAATTTTCTTTTTCAGATTAAATACAATGAAGTTTTCTGAATTAAGACCATATTTCTTCCAATCTTTCTCTTTAACATCATAAGCATTAATAATAGTGAAGTCTGGAGAAAAGTTTTCTAGATCTTCTTTTTTAGGTCTGATAAACATATTGTTTACAAATAAAGACTGCCATGCTTTCTTTGTAACCATTCTTACATTAAGGTTATTGTCTTTATCATCACCAGCAAATCCGTCGAAAACATAAAAGTCATTATCTAAATCGTTGTATGTTTCAGTCACCTTATCTAATAAATAATCAAAATTTTCTTCAGAGATTTTTTGATTTATATTTCCCCACCAAATATTTTTAGATGAGCCATCTTCATCAACAATAAATTTATCGTTTGGAATCCTTCCAGAAAATTCACCTGTATCTACCATTAATGCGCCGTTTAGCCCAATGACGCCTTCTTTAAGATTAATAGAATCTTCAACTAGTTGATCGGCGCTAGAGTTACGATTATAACAACTATTCTTAATATTTAAATAATCTAGATTCATTTTTCACCTCTTGGATGAGATTTTTTTATTGTTTCTTGAAGCTTTCCAAGACTTACGTGGGTATAAATTTGAGTAGATGCTAAATTTTCATGACCTAATAAAGATTTGATAGCACTAAGGCCTACCCCACTATTTAAAAGATGCGTGGCAAATGAATGTCTCAATGCATGAGGCCCATATGAATTCAAAGTTAATGTTTTTAAATTTTTCATTACTAAATATTGAATGTTATCTCTTGATAAATTTTTATCTTTTTCATCGACGAACAAATTATTATTGAAGTTTGTCTTAATCAAAGGATATTTTTTTAAAATTGTTAAATATCTAATAAGAAAATCTTTGGTGTCTCTGTCAAAATTTGCTAATCTCGTTTTATCACCTTTTCCTAGGACTCTTATTCTCTTATTAGAAAAATCTATATCTTTTAATTGAATAGATTTTAGCTCCGCTAATCTTAATCCTGATGAAAAAAAGAGCATGATAATAGATTGATCTCTTAGTTTAATAATATCTGATAATTTTTCATTTTTATTAATCTGATCCAATACTTGAGAAATTTGATTCATAGATAAAAAAGTTGGGATTGATTTCTTGTATTTTGGAGAAGGATATGATTTAATCTCATTTAATACAATATCATCAATTACTCCCTCTGTATGTAAAAATTTATAAAAGGTCCTTAAAGCTGATAACATTCTAGAAAAAGATCTTGGACCAACAGAACTATTTAGACTGGCATGAAAATCAAAAATCAAATCTTTATCGATGTTAGAAAATTGAATTTTATTTTTGTAAACGAAGTCAGAATATTGATCTAAATCAGATTTATAAAATTGAATAGTTCTATGCGAATATCCTCTTTCAAGCTCTAGGAATAATAAAAATTCTTTTTTATGGCTTTCAAATTTCATCATTTAATATTGCGTCATATATTGTATTAAAATTTTTATTTGGATTAACTGAAAACTTTACTTTTTTTAACGATGATGGATGTTCAAATTCTATAGATTGGGCATGCAAACAATGCCCTTGAACTAGTGAAAAATAATCATCTAATTTTGACTTAGTATCTTTCATAAACTCTTTAGATTTTTTAATTCCACCGCCATATAACTCATCTCCAAAAATAGGAAATCCAAATTCTTTACAATGCACTCTAATTTGATGGGTTCTACCAGTTTTTGGAAAAAATCGAACTGCGGATAGATACTCTCCAGATTTAATTAATTCAAAGTGTGATAATGCTCTTTTTCCAATATCAGATGATTCAAATTGTATTGGATTTCTTTTATTACGACCTAAAGTATTTTCTATTATACCAGATTGCTCTTTCCACTGACTCCATGTAAGCGCTATATATTCTTTCTGTATTGTTCTATCTTTAAATTGATCAGAAATTTTCCAATGTGCATGCTCATTTAGAGCAATAATCATTATACCGGTTGTATCTTTATCTAGCCTGTGAACAATACCTGGTCTTGAAGGATCTATTGCATTTTTTAATTCTTTGTCAAATCGATGTAGAAGTATATTTACTAAAGTTTTATCATGATTTCCTTGAGCTGGATGTACTATAATTCCTCTAGGCTTATCAATTATAGCAAAGTCTTTATCCTGATATAATATATCTAATGGATAGTCCCATTTTTCTAAAGAAACCTTTTTTTTATCTACTTTGCTTGTAAGATCAATATCTATATTATCGCTATAGCTTAACCTAAAATTCTTTTTAACTTTTTCTTCATTTACTAAGATTAATCCATTAGAAATCATTTTTTGAATATTAGTTCGTGAAAACTGAACTAATCTTTTGGATAAAAAACTATCGAGTCTTTTTAGTTCATCTGATGAAGAGACGGATATTTTCATAATATATTTACTTCTTAATGATTATAGAGCTATACAACAAGAATAACAATCCTATTGTTACAGCTGAATCTGCAATATTGAAAACATACCAATGATTTCCATTAATATGAAAATCTATGAAATCAACTACATATCCACGAAATATTCTATCTAATATATTACCAATAGCTCCTCCAATAATAAGATATAAAGCTATCTGAGATGAATTATCTTCAAATTCCTTATTTTTGAGAAGTGAAATTAAATAAAAGGTGATTAGGATTGGAAATATGATAAAGAAAATTTTACCACCTGCGAAATTAATACCAAATGCAATACCTTCATTTCTTATATATGTAAAATCAAGTAAAGAAGGGATAACTGGAAACGAATCATAAAGGCTCATACTAGAATGAACAATGAATTTTGAAAGTTGGTCTAAAACAACAATCAAAACTGAAAAATATTTCATCATATGAGATTTAATTTTTTCTTCTCTTTAAAAACAACACTTTTGGTGGCATTAGGAACTTCCATTAATCTTTCTTTTGATATCAATTCACCAGATATTTCGCATATACCATATGTACCGTCTTTAATTCTTTGAAGAGCTTTTTCTAAATTTACAAGATAGTCAGACTCTCGCGACATTAATAAAAAACTTTTTTCTACTTCATGTGCTTCAGTACCTTCATTATGGTCCTCTGTATTATTTTCTAAAAAAACAGAACTCTTACTGGATGATGTAGATCGAACAGCGCTTATATTATCGGTAATTTCACTAATTTTACTAAGTATATTCTTTTCAAACTTTTTTAATTCTGCTTTAGTGTATTTTGTTTTAGCCAATTTTATACCCCTTATAATTTTTTCTTTATCAATATGTCAAATTTTTCTGATTTATACTTAAAAAGAGAATTATAATCAGAATTATCTAAACTTTCCACAATATCTACACATAAAATTTCATTCATGAAATATTCTTTGTGTGAAGTAACTGCATTTTTTATTTCGTCAGATAAGTTTCCAGANAATATAATNCTATCNTCTACATTGAAGTCAGCCTCTTTTCGCATTACCTGCACATGTCTAATTAGNTCTCTGATTAATCCTTCCGCTGCTAAACTTTCATCAATTTCAGTATTGATTGAAACTATAACGTCATTTGAAAAAAATGCTTCTTCTTTTTCATGTCCTTGAATTTGAACAATGACATCTTCTTTTATAATATCAAATTTATCTGAAGCTATTTGTTGATTACTTAGATATTTTTCCATTACATCATACTGGTCAAGCNTACTAATNTACTTAACTACTGTTTGCATATCTTCTTCAAACTTTGAAGATAAGATTTTNAAGTTTGGCTTTATAATAAAGGAGCCCATATCTTTTAAGCTTGNCATTATAGATATAGTTTTAATATTCAATTCATCNAAGATGAGCTGTTGTTGGCTTAAAATAAACTCAGTTAGCGTCGAATCTTTTTCGTATATCTTTAAATTTGAAAGAGGTTGTCTAACTTTTATATTAGCTTTCTTTCTTGCAGCTCTGCCTGATTCAATAANCTTTTTGAGGGTTTCAACTTTTTTGAGTAGATCCATGTCAATCTTCTCTTCATCNTGACNTACATAAGGAGATAGATGAATGCTAGCATGATTTTCATTTGGATCATCTTTTGAGATATTAAGATACATACGCTCTGTAATAAATGGTAAAATTGGAGCTAATAGCTTTATAAGNGATAAAAGAACATCATACAAAGTTTGGTATGCTACGAACTTATCTTTATCATTCTCGCTTTTCCAAAATCTTCTTCTATTTCTTCTAATATACCAGTTAGATAA
>AQSA01000012.1 GCA_000402815.1 Candidatus Neomarinimicrobium atlanticum
CAGCAGCTTCTTCAGGAGTTCCAGGTCGTCCAAGTGGAATCATAGTCTTTGCGGATTGAAATATAGCCGAATTGACTCCCACTTTGATTTTGTTTCCTTCAATATCAATCAATGATTCTTCTTTTTCGGCNTCGGCATCAGTTAAACGTGTTTTGATAAGACCAAATCCTACTGCGTTTACATTTACATTATAACGACCCCATTCTTTTGACATGGTTTTTGCCATTCCTACTACACCAGCTTTTGCAGTTGCGTAGTTGACTTGCCCAGCATTCCCATTCATCCCTGATGTNGATGAGATATTGACCACTTTTCTAAAATTTGTAATCCCTTTTTCTTTTTCTTCTAGAAATAATCGTTTGATATGAGGTTGAGCGGCTCTTAAGATTCGAAATGGAGCAGTTAAATGACAATCTAGAATAGCTTGCCATTGTTTATCATCCATTTTTTGAATGACATTGTCCCAAGTATATCCTGCATTATTTACAATAATATCTAATCCGTTAAATGTGTCTAATGCAGTATTAATAAAGTTGTCTGCAAAATCGTCTTCCGTAACACTGCCGACGCACGCTACAGCGTTTCCACCCATTGCAATGATATCTTCTACCGTTTGATGAGCTGGATCAGCATCAAGATCGTTAACAACGATATGTGCACCATCTTTTGCTAACATTAAGGCTAGTTCACGACCGATACCTCGACCTGAACCTGTAATTAATGCCACTTTTCCTTCTAATTTCTTTCCCATATTAAAATCCTAACGACTTCCCAATGATCTCTTTCATGATCTCAGTGGTACCGCCATAAATTGTTTGTACTCGTGAATTTACATAAGCTTTAGCAATAGGATATTCTAAGATGTATCCATACCCACCATGCAACTGCAAGCACTGGTCTACAACTTTGAGTTCCAGCTCTGTTATCCACCACTTAGCCATTGCCGCTTTTTCGGGAGTAAGCCTTTTATCATTTAGCTCAAAGACACATTGATCATAAAATGTACGTGCAATTTCTGCCTCTGTTGTCATTTCAGCTAACTTAAATTTTGAATTTTGAAAGCTTCCAATTTTTTGTCCAAATGCTTTACGTTCATGACAGTATTTGATTGTCAATTCAAGGACAAATTCAATGACTGCAATTGATCCAGCAGCAATAGATAGTCTTTCTTTTGGAAGACTCTCCATCATATAGTAAAATCCTTTACCTTCTTCACCAAGTAAATTGTCTTTAGGAACTTTGACATCCTTAAAAAACATTTCCGCTGTATCTTGTGCTATTTGACCCATTTTATGTAGTTTATTCCCACGTTCAAATCCTTCCATGCCACGCTCTAAAACAATTAAACTAATACCATGCGCACCATTTTTTGAATCTGTTTTACAGGCTACAATCACCAAGTCGCTCAATAAGCCATTTGTGATAAATGTTTTACTTCCATTTACTACATAATGATCACCCATGTCTTTTGCAGTTGTTTTAATAGCAGCTAAATCACTACCTCCACCTGGCTCTGTCATAGCTAATGCACCAATAGTTTCTCCGCTACAGATTTTTGGAAGCCAACGCCTTTTCTGCTCTTCATTACAGTGTCTTATAAGGTAAGGTACAACCAAATCATTTTGTACAGAATGTCCGAAGCCGGGATTTTCTGCCCTTACACTTTCTTCAATTAAAATNGTATTATATCGAAAATCATCAATACCCATTCCACCATATTCTTCAGGAACATCTATTCCAAAAAAATTATTTTCTCCAGCTTTTAGCCAGACTTCACGGGATACCATTCCATCTTTTTCCCATTGTTCATTGTTTGGTTTGCATTCGCGATCCATAAATGTGCGGACTGCATCCTGAAATATCATTTGTTCTTCTGTTAAATTTTCTTTCTTCATAAAAAATTCCTCTATTATTTAGTATTGTATTTTACATATTTTTTTATAATTATACTTTCAGAACTTTTTTGATTTATAAATTGAAAGTAATGAGTATAATTGACTTTAAAATATGTAAAGTGTACTTTACCTATTTACAAAATGAAAAAAAGAGGGAATAATGACTACAAATAAAATTTTATCTATCACATGCATTGTTGCAATTGCAAGTACCTTAGGACTAGCTTACTTCTGGGATGATTTTCTTGGAGGATTAAGTGTTAATGTATCTATGGACAGAGAGCTGGCCTTAGAAGAAGCAAAAGCTGCATCTGAAGATTTTGAAATACTGGGTAATAACCTTGATCAAGCAGCAGCCTATTCTTTTAGTTCAAGCTTACGTGACTATGTAGAACTCAAGCAAGGTGGTCGTGAAAAGTTTCAATCGATTATTGATAGCGATGTTTTTTCCCCCTACAACTGGGTTGTAAGAACATTTAAAGAAGGGCAAGTAGCTGAAGCCACTTTTGCATTTAAGCCAAACGGTTCTTCAAATGGTTATCGTGTTAAAATTCCAGAAGATCATGATTCAGATAGTTTGTCTGAAGAAGACGCCCTCAGTTTAGCAGCTCTAAAAATTAATGATCATTGGTCTGGAAATTTTGCAGACTATTCATTAATAGAATCATCTTTTGAAGAAATGCCAAATGGTAGAGTTGATCACTCATTTGTCTTCGAGCATAAACTTCAAGACATTGGAGATGCAAAGTATAGATTAGATGTTGATGTATCTGGATCAATAGTAAGTTCTGTATCCCCAAGTGCTTTTATTCCAGAATCATTCAATCGTGAATTTTCTAATATAAGGTCAGATAATGATACCATAGCGATGTTTGCAAACTTTGCTTTTTTAGGTATTTATATGTTAGTAATAGGTGTAGGATCTATCATTATTTTTTATCGTACCGGTTGGTTGAGATGGAAATCATCATTATTAGCTGCAGCCTTTATTGCTACAACTAGTACATTAGTACAACTAAACTTTTTCCCTACTATGTGGATGGCTTATGATACCGCTACTAGTAAGTCACAGTTTATGATAGAAGGACTATTAGCTATGCTAGCAAATGGTGTAGTGAACTTCTTACTTTTTGGTGCAACTTTTGTTATTGCAGAGTCGCTAACCAGAAGAGCATTCCCAGAGCACATTCAACTATGGAAAACATGGACAATGAATGTTGCTAATTCAAAGCGAGTATTAAATGATACGATATTTGCTTATCTAATTGTTCCAATTAAACTGGCTATTGTCGGCGCATTTTATATTCTTATGGAAAAATATTTTGGATTCTGGTCTCCAGCAAGTAGTATGGCCGATCCAAATTATTTAGCATCTATTTTTCCTTGGTATACAGGAATTGCTATTTCACTACAAGCAGGATTCTGGGAAGAAATGCTCTTTCGTGCTGTTCCAATTGGGGCAGGAGTCTTGATTGGGCAGAGATATAATATGCGTTTTACTGGCCTTGCTATTGCAATGGTACTACAGGCATTAATTTTTGGAGCAGGACATGCTAATTATCCNGCACAACCTTCCTATGCTAGAGTGGTAGAATTATTCTTACCATCTATTATTGTTTATGGGATGTTGTACTTGAAATTAGGAGTAATCTTTGGTGCAATTACACACTACTTATATGATGTTTTACTATTCTCATTACCTATATGGTATTCNAGTGGCTATGTTGTNGATAAATTTATGACTGTNCTTTGTGGAGCTATTCCTTTGCTTGTGATTTTATATTTTAGANTGAAAGCAAATGGATGGGCTGAACTAGATAACAAGGCATTGAATAAAGGATTTAAACCGANTCCACCAGAGATATCAAAGCATAAAGAAGAGTCGAAAACTATGGTACAAGATGGAGCTCCATTAAATAAGAAGATCTTATTAGGATCTATAATATTTATTGTGATAGGAATGACATCATTGAAGTTTAGCGATTCTGATGTTTCTATAGATTCGCCAAGCATAGATCGTGAGCAGGCTATTAGTATTGCAGAAGAATTTCTTTCTGCAAATGATATAGAGCTAGCTGCAGGATATGAAGGCTATGCAATGATTACCACTACCTACCCCGGATCACGTTTCATTTGGGAAGAGTTAGGGTCTGATACTTTCAATGACCTTTTAGGGTCTTACGTGTTAGGGCCAAGGTGGAAAGTTCGTTTTGCTAAATTTGATGGCGAAGTAGAAACAAGGGCAAGAGAAATAGTTGTTTCAGTAGATTTTGAAGGGAACCCTATTCGCTTTTNTAATAAATTTCCTGAAAATGAAGCTGGGGCTATCTTAAGTCAAGCTGAAGCTAAAATNATNGCAGATCANGCTNTAAGTGATCACTTTAATTTAAACCAAAGNATGGTAAGCTTAGTCAGTGCAATTGAATCTCAAAAGCCAGAACGATTAGACTGGATATTTACTTACAAGGAAGATAAGAATGTAANNTATGAAGGTTCGCAACTAGAAAGCGTCATCACTGTTTCAGGTGACCAGCTTGCTGGATTTTCACAATCTATTTATGTTCCNGAAGAATGGTCAAGNATGATNCGAGACAGAGAAGGATTTTCTGGAATGCTTGCAATGNTATTTTCTATTCCGGGAGGTTTATTTATCGGNGGATTATTGTTGATACGTTCTTTTAAGATGTTGATGGATAGTAAGCTGAATCTGAGAAAAGGAGCNTTTTTTGGTGCAATAATTTTTGTTAGTGCTATTNTTGCCTTTTTCAATGATTCNTCATTCTTTATGACANTACCTACAGANCAACCAATAGGAAATTTAATGACAACNATGTANATATCTGCNATGATAGGATTNTTAGTGATAGCATTGGCTCAAGTCTTATTNTTTGGTGGTCTAGGTACNATGTTAAAGCCAACTTTAAATCGTAGTTCAATCTCAGATTCTATAGTTGGAGGATTTATTGCTGCATTATTAGCAACTACAGTCGCCATGATAGCTGGATCATTCCAATTAGATCTCAATCCAAACTTTCCTAGAATAACTNTGTCAGGATTATATTATCCCGTGTTAGATACTTTTAATATTTATGGAGGATTTGTTGCTGTAGCATTTAGTTTATTCTTTGCNAAAACTCTATTCGAAATCACAGATGGATATGCTAATACAGTAAAGTCTAATATCTACGGAGTTTTGCTGGTGATGTTTGTATATGGTGGTACTATTGAAATGCAATATACTATTGGACCATCACTGATAGCGATTNTACTATATTCTACTTTATTATTTTTAGTATATAAATTTATTATTAAAAATAACTATATGTTGATACCNTTCATGGTGTTATTTGGAAGAATTATTAGCACTTTCTCAAGTAATGAGTTGGGTGCGTTTAATTCTTATCCTAATGAAGCACTATTTATGGTAGCATCTTATTTAGTAGGAATAGTGGTATGGGTNCAATTAACAAAGTTNTTCTTTGATACAGATCAATAGTTTAAGTTGATATATAATGAGTAAGAAAATATTATTTTTCTTTGCAGCAACAGGATTACTGGTNGTGAATAATCTCTTTCTCTACTGGCAGTTNTTTGAATTCGATTTTGCTATTTTNNTAGNTAATACGATAGGTNTAGCATTATTTATNGAGGCATTTATGCTCATGCTATTGTTTGCCTATTATTTTAAGCATCATCCNATCGGTAAGTATAAATGGTATTGGTTAATTATTTTGTCTTTATTGGGCAGTTTATTGTTTGCGCTTCCTTTTTATTACTGGCTTAACACAAAGGATAAAAATTAGTACATTCCGTTTATGTCTTTTAAGAATAAAACCGTAATTATTACTGGAGCCTCGTCTGGAATTGGACAGGAAACTGCCAAAGCATTTTTGTCATCAGGCGCAAAAGTGATATTGGTATCTAGAAGTAAAGAAAAGATGGAAGCATCCTTCCAATCNTATAATAAAAGTCAATGCGTAATATATCCTTTTGACCTATNGCAATTAGATAAAATTGATTCATTTGTAAGTACAATTATTAAAAAGGAAGGTCCGATTGATATTCTGTTTAATAATGCTGGTATTGGNTCAGAGAGCTTATTTGAAGACATAGATTTAAGCGTATTCCATGAAGTAATGCNAGTAGATTACTTTTCAGTCGTTTACTTTACAAAATCTATTTTAAGACATATGATTGATAATGGAGNAGGTCAAATTGCTACAAATACTAGTGTAGCTGGATTAATTACTTCAAGAAAAAGAACGGTATATTCNTCTGCAAAATTTGCATTACATGGATTCCTTGATTCTCTTAGGCTAGAGGTTGGAAAGCATAATATAGATATAACTATTATTGCACCAGGGAAAGTGATCACAAACTTTGGAAAAAATAAATTAGACTCTAAGGGNAACCCTTTTGGTANAAATTCCTTAATGCCCTTTGGATTATCATCAAAAAAGGCTGCAAAAATCATTCTGAAAGCTATTAAGAATAAAAAAAGACAAGTCATCGTTTCAAAATGGGGTGATATTGCATGGTTTGGAGTCCTTGTCCATAGATTTTTCCCTAGTATATATTTCTTTTTAGCAAAAAGAATAGACGCATAACAAAGCATATATGAAATATTCNATTCTAGAAGATCCGAGATATCGTCATTTAGCAAAGCCTAAATCAATTCTATTTAAAATTTTATCATTTNTTTTTGATTTATATGCTAACACAGTTTTGACATTTTATACTCCAGTTAAGGTGATAGGAAGAGAAAATATACCTAAAGACACCCCCTTTATTTTTGCAAGTAATCATAATAGCCATATGGATATTGCTGTATTAGCATATTCAACTCGACTGGGTTATGAACGCTTTGGATTTTTAGCAGCAAAAGACTATTGGTTTGATAATAATTTTAGACAAAAATTCTTTAAAAACTTTATTAATCTAATTCCAATAAGTAGAAAGCAAAATCCAGAATCACTTGATTTAGAAGATACATTTACTTTATCAAAAGGATTTATTGGATTNGGCAATAATATCATCATGTTTCCAGAAGGTTCAAGGGGAGAGCCCGGTGTTTTACAGCGCTTTAGAAAGGGAACAGTAAAATTCTCAATAGGATTAGATATCCCTATTTTACCTGCAGTTATTGTTGGTACTGATAAAGCATGGCCTAAAGGTGAGAGTTTCATGAGACCTACCAATATTACTATTAAAATTCTTCCTCCAATTACATCAAAAGACAGATCAAATTTAACTGAAAAAGCATACAATAAAGAGCTGTCAGCTCAAACGAAAAAATTAGAGAAAGTGGTTACAGAGGCTTTGAAAGAATTTGAGAATAAATAGTTAAGAACTTGTAATAGTAATAATTGTACCTGCTGAATCTAACGAACAAGGATAGCTTGTTAGTGCGCCAGTTGCTGGACCTGAAACTACATTTCCATTTAAATCAAAAATTGAATTATGGCTTGGGCATAATAAATTATTTCCTGCACTATTAATATTCACAGTATTATTTGCATGCGTACATCTTCTTGATAAGGCTCTAACGCCTGTATTGCTTGTCCTAAGAACAATTATTCCTCTAGAATCAAATGTGTCACTACCACTTAATTGAATACCATTTCCAGGAGTTTGAAGTGTAGTATACATCATAGAAGTATCAATTGTGATTGTTCCTGTAGCAGCATCATAAGTATATCCTGTATCGGTATCACCACCACCATTGTTATCACCACCACCATTATTATCACCACCACTAGGGTCTTCAGGTCCTGTTGGAGACGATCCACCACCACCGCAAGCTTGTAAGATAAAAGCTGTACTTCCAATCATGGTTAAAGTGGTTGCTTGCTTCATGAAATCACGACGTGATGGATCGGAAGGTTTTTCCGAATTACAATCACATCCACATGATTCAATTTTTTTTGGTAACTTAGAGTTGTTCATACTTAGTGTTAAAATTTACTACTAAAACATGTCGTTCAGAAGAAATCTTATAATATTATCAATTTTTTTATTGTTCTCGAGCATAAAAGCACAATCTGTAGTGACTCAGGAAAGCTATGATAATAGATTTACTCCACAAGAAATTGGATTACCTGACAATATGCCTTATGTAAAATCTATCATATGGGGGAAAGAAGGAGTCTTTAGAAAATTAGATATTGGACCTGAGACTAGGATAGAAGAATTGAAACTCAGACGTAAAATGTTAAAACATCATCAATGGATAGGTATTTTGACTTTAGCTGGCCTAGCTTATCAGTATGATGTAGGAAAAAAATTATATGATGGAGATGATAGTGATTATTGGGATAAACATTACGATCGACATAAAGCAATGGGATATTTTACCTATGCAACTTACATGACCGGTGCATCNCTTTCTATTTTTGCACCTCCTGCTAGAAAGTATGATAACAATTTTTCTTCAATTAAATTTCACAGAACAATGGCAATTCTTCACTTTTCTGCAATGATGGCTCAACCATTCTTAGCCAAAGCAGCAGTAGCCGATGGCAAAAGATATAATGATTTGATGGATGCTCATTTAAAAGCAGGAACAGTAGCTTTTTTTGCACTAAGCCTTGATGCGCTAGGAATTACTTTTTTTAAATGAAAAAGCTGATCATCATTTTGTTTTTTCAAGTTGTATTTGCACAAGGAGTGCCAGTTTCAATTGATGTAGAGCAAAGCTTTATTTCTTATGATGGAAGGCATCCTGCTCATAATTGGACGGGCGTATCAAAGGAGATTAAAGGTTCATTTATTTTTGACAAAGATAACCCCACTTCGTCAAATGTAGACTTATTTGTTCCCGTATTTAGCTTTGATAGTAAAAATTCAAATCGTGATTCCAATATGTTAGACGTTATTGAAGACTATTTTTATCCTACAGTCAGCTTCACTTCATCAAAAATAACAAAAGAAGATAATGGATACTCAATCACTGGAATTTTATTTTTTCATGGCGTTCAAAAGGAGATTACCATACCGGTAAACTTTATTTTAGATGATAAGAAAATTATCGTAGATGCAGATTTTTCTGTCAGTTTATCAGATTATAAAATTAAACGCCCTTCATTATTGACTATAAAAATGAAAGATGATATTGAAATTAAGTTTTTCTTAATTGGTTCTATTTAATCGATAAGATAATCCTGCTAAAATAATAGCGATCATAACATCTTCAATGGGAGTTGCCTGCGGATATCCAAAATTCCACATACAAACAAGGATACAGCATAATCATCAGTTTATCTGACTATAAAATTAAACGTCCTTCATTATTAACTATAAAAATGAAAGATGATATTGCTATTAAATTTTTCTTAGTTGGCTCTATCTAAATTTTTTTTGATAGGTAAGAATAAAATACATTAAATTGATGGTAATGAAAAAAATTATCCTTATCTCAAGTATTTTCTTTTTATGGACATGTGGAGGTGGTGGTGGAAAAAAAGCTACTGGGCCAGTAGAGCCTCCTACAATAAATCCTCCTACAGTATCAGATGTAACTATTAATACAAATGAGGATGTTCCTGCTACTTTTAATTTTTTGGGATCTGATCCTCAAAATCTAGTATTGACATATAATCAATTAAGCGATCCAGAGCATGGAACATTAACTGTTAGTGGCGCTGCAGGTTCTTACACTCCTAGTGCTAATTATTATGGATCAGATACTTTCACATACAATGCAAGCAATGGTACAAACTCAAGTGGATCAGCGACAGTTAATATTAATATTGTTGCAGTAGATGATGAGCCCCAAGCATGCGATATAACAGTAGTAACAGATGAAGATATCCCAATAGGTATTACATTTTGTTCGGATGAATATGATGGAGATAGTTATTCTTTTTCATTGGTTTCTGATCCCTCTAGTGGCACAGTAACATTAAGTGGAAAAACAGCAATATATACTCCATCAGAAAATTGGTATGGAACTGATAGCTTTACTTTCCAAGCGACTGATAATTCAAGTCGTTCTATTTTAACCACAGCTACAGCAACTGTTGTTGTAACACCTATCAATGATGCTCCAATTGTTGAAGATATGAGTGAAATTGAAGGAACAGAGGATCAAGATTTAACGATTAACTTATCTGGAACTGATATTGAAGGGGACAATCTTTCTTTTGAAGTTGTTGATGACCCAGCTCATGGAACTATTACAGTAAACGGTACCAGTTTTGTTTATACACCAGATCAAGATTTTTATGGATTGGATAGTTTAAGCTATCAAGGATATGATGGAACAGATTATGGGAATACTAGTACTATCCCTCTTTTTGTTAATCGCGGAACAAGAGATTGGCCATTTATCTATAATTCGACTCGTATGAATAATTATACTCATAATGTACCTCGTTTGTGGGAAGGAAAGATGGTTGATTATAATAACGACGGTCGACCAGACTATGTGACTGCAGGTTTAACATATAATCCAGAGACAGGTGCAGCGTCTACTCCATGGACGATTGATGTTACTGATGCTATTGATGGTACAAAAATTTATTCATTAGATTGGACTTCACTTGCACCAACATGTATTAATTGTGGTGATTTAACAATTGCTTATAGAGAAATTGCTTCTAGGGGAGGCGGATCTAGTTCTTCTTATTATCCATCTATGGGAGATATAAATGGAGATGGATTGGACGATTTTGCTGAAAGTATAGCTACAGAAAAGAATGGTGCGACACCAGGAGAAACTTCGTTTGGTGGATTTGCAACATTTGTAGCATTGACAAAAAATAATTCTCCATATGAACACGATTTAGTCTTGTTAAGAGGGTCAGAAGAGCCCGGTGGTGCTTCAGCTCCAAACGGTACACTTATTTATGATTTTGATGGAGATGGCGACAATGATGTTTCCATGACTTCAACATCAAGAACTGCAATGGATGTATATATAAACGATGGATCAGGACAATTGACTGAAACTTCATATTCATATGGTAATGGATTAGAGGTAGAACAATTAATGGCACAGCAAGTTGCAGACATTAATTCTGATGGTCACTTAGATATTGTTGGCGGCGGCGGACATCCTGATAAGGCAGAATACCTCACGATTCTTTACGGCACTTCTACTCCAGGAGTTTACAATACCGTATACAGTACTTTTGAACAATATTCCTATACTTTGAACGATATCACATTGGTAGATCTTGATAATGATGGGATTGATGAAATTTTAATGAGTCGTGAATATGGATTCGATGCTTACGGAGGTGAGTGGTCATTTAAACTTGACTTAGCACGACATGTGGGCGGGGGAGTATATGCAATCGACCCAACTGCAGGATTCTATGAACCAAATTTAAGAATGATGGGACCAATTTATCTTACTACTACAGCATGGGATTTCGATGGTGATGGCGATAAAGATATTTTTTTACAACAGTTTTTTCCTGAGAATAATGAGTATGGACAGTATGGATATAAAAGTTGTCATGCATGTCATATAGATGATACTGCTACCAATAACAATGAAATTGTTCATGGATTTTATTGGCATAACGATAATGGAACTTTGGTAAAAACTAATCTGTCTGCTCGACCAGATGCTTGTGTAGTAGACTTTATATATGGACAGGACCATTAAGCGATGATGCAACAACGATTAATCATATTATTAAGTATTTTCTTTCTGATGACTTGCGGTGATAGCAGCAGCAATGCTCCCACAGCATCAGAAAATATCCAAGCACCATCTGTTGAAGATATTGCTCTAAGTATAGATGAAGATGTTACAAAGAAAATAACATTGACTGGTTCTGATCCTCAAGGTAGAGCGTTGGGATATAGTATTGTAGCACAACCGAAGTATGGTACAATCGTGATGAATAATTCCATTGCTACGTATACACCAAATCAAGATTATAATGGGAATGATCTATTTACTTATCAAGCAACCAATCAAGTCATTGAGAGTGATGCTGGAACGGTATCGCTTAGTATCTCTCCTGTTGCCGATCCACCTACTGTAGAAGATATATCTATTGAAATTAACGAAGATGGAATTATTAATATTGCATTACAGTGCAAAGATCCAGATGCAGAACAATCTTTTACTTATGCCATTGTAGATAATCCTACCAATGGTTCTGTTACAATCAATGGAGCAACAGCTACCTATACTTCTAATTTAAATTGGAGTGGAACAGACACATTTACGTATAAATCTAATGATGGAACATTTGATAGTAATACTGGTACTGTAACTACTGTCATAGCGGCCGTTGATGATGACCCAAATACAGTGGATATAGTAGTGACAACCGATGAAGATACACCTATTGATATTACTCTTAGCGCAGAAGAATATGATGGAGATAGCTATTCTTTTTCAGTGGTGTCAAGTACGACAAATGGTACATTAAGTTTAAATGGTAGTGTTGCTACCTATACGCCTAATTTGAATTGGTATGGAACCGATAGCTTTACTTTTCAAGCATTAGATGATAGAAGTATAATGAATATTGCAACCGCAACTATTGCTGTTAATCCAGTTAATGATGCTCCAAATAGTGAACCTATTACAGTAGAGCTTATTGAGGATAATGGAGGCAATGGTATTTGGAGTGGTCTCTATGTCTTTAGTGATGTAGAGGGAGACGTTATTACTTGTTCTATTGATCCAAGCACTGCCAATCCAGGAATTAACGCTGGGTTTCGTTTCCAATTAAAAGATAGTTGGTTTCTTGATATTGATCCGATAGGGGATTACGCTGGAACCCATGTATATACTTATACAGCAAGTGACGGCATAGATACTTCAACATCAACAATTACAGTTATCGTTACTGCTCATAATGAGCCACAGATAGAAGATATCTCAGTATTTAGAAATATAGAAGATATAGATCCAAATACAGCAATTACTCTTGAAATAGATTTATCATCTCATGTAACATCTTCAGAGGTTCCATTATCTGATTTAACTTATAATATCGGCGGATGGGACTTTACATCAAGTATTACAGGCTCTCTATTAACAATTGAAATTCCTGCAGGTTATCAGGGATCTAAACAAACAAATTGGTATGTTAACGATGGAATAGAAAATAGTGAAAACGCTTTTATTGAATGTATAGTAGATTGTCCTGGTGTAAAACCTTCAATTATAAGTGACATAACATTAACCATTCCAACAAATACAAGTACGCAAATAGACTTTGCAGACTATGTTTCAAACCCCTCTAATCTAGATTTGACTTACGGAGGAGCCCAAGGGGATAATGTCCTAGGATGGGGTTTTCCTTACACTATTGAAGGGTCTATTCTTACAATAACGCCAGAAACAGATTGGATTGGTTTTGATAATGCAAATTGGGTGGTGAGACAGTCATGTTGGAGTACTGGAATTGAACTTATCAGTCTTATCAATATTACGGTCGAATGTGCTGGTGAAAAACCTTCAATTATAAGTGACATAACATTAACCATTCCAAAAAATACAAGTACGCAAATAGACCTTGCAGACTATGTTACAAATCCTTCTAATCTAGATTTAACTTATGCATTACTAGGATGGGGTTTTCCTTACACCATTGAAGGATCTGTTCTTACTATAACACCCCCAACAGATTTTACTGGATTTGATAATACAAACTGGGTAGTGAGAGATGACTGTTGGAGTACTGGAAATGAACTTATCAGTCTTATCAATATTACGGTCGAATAGTTTATTTTCTAATTAATCTGATTTAATCGATAAGATAGTGCTGCTAAAACAATAGCGATCATAACATCTTCAATGGGAGTTGCCTGCGGATATCCAAAATTCCACATACAAACAAGGATAAGCCAGATAATAAAAGTTTGATTAAGCATTCAGGATAATATTACCCAAAAAAGTACCAAGTCTTATTAGGGACCATTACCAGCATAAAGAAGATAAAGTGAATTAAAGTGATTAATCCAAAAATTTTTAAAACCGTTACTGTGTTATTATCCATTTTTTTATTTACCTATTAAGCGCTTTAATATAGTGATTTCTGGAAATAAAATATGAACCCTTTTTTGATAATCTTTATAAGCAGGTCTTGTACGAAGGATTTTGATTTCGATCCAAGGAATACTAGCATACCAAAACATTAATGTCATTGCAATAGGAGCAAGAATCAAATATGTCATGCCGGTAAATGCATTTCCAAATAAGAATATACCCCACCAGAATAAGATTTCACCATAATAATTTGGATGCCTTGAATAATTCCATAAACCTGTTTCTATAATTCCTTTTTGGTGTGGATTATTCTTCCGAAAGCGATGTAGTTGTGCATCAGAAATAATTTCATATAAAACACCTAAAATACATATCAAGAATCCAGCATGTGCTTGGATGCTTGTATATGGCATAACTTCTTGCAATGAAAGAGTTGCTCCCATTGGCATACAGCAAAAAAATACAATTAATGTTGGAAAGAAATGAATGCCACCAAAGTTTCCTAGAAACTCAAAAGAGCTACCTAAATTTTTTCTCATATCAATATAGCGCCAATCTTCATGATGCAAACCTTCCCAAGTTTTCATCCAATTTGTTGTTAAGCGTATAGACCAAAATAACATAGCATAGATTAGTAAGCTCGAAGTCCCGCTTAAAACAAAGTCTTGTTTCCATACCCAGAATAAGAGGATAAATGGAGGAATTACTGACCAATATGGATCATAGAATGATGAGTTTTTATATGCAACACTAAAACCATAAATCACAAACGTTGCTATTATATCAGCAATAAAGACTTGCAGCATATCTCCCAAGTGAAGAGTGTATGAAATAGAAAGATATCCCAAGCCTATAGCAATAGTATAGGCGAATAATACGGTAAGGAGTCCTTTAGTTTTTGTTGTCATTTACTATTGATCCAATATTAAGATTTTCTGATACTAAATATATATAACCTACTATAATACTGTACAGTAGAAAAATGCTATGCATAACAATGGCACCCGTTTGTGCCAATTCTAAATTAAAACCATATAAATTATGAAGACAATAAATTACCGCTAAATGATATGTTCCAATTGCAGCCGGAGCAATAGGCAATGAAGTAACAATGCTAGATATGATTGTTAGTCCTAAAGCCTGCTGTAGCGTCAGTATGATTCCAATCGCCTTTAATGAAAAGATGACATATGCAACAAAGCTTATCCACAACAGTATAGACCAGCTTAATAAGCGCATTTTATTTTCCGATACTAACTTATATCCTCGTACAAAATTCGTTAATACAGGGAATGAAATAAGTAATTTATTTGATAGACTGTGTCGTCCAAAAATAATTAATGAACTAACAAAAGATATAGCAATAACAGCTAATACAAATTGAACACCCAATAGATTGGTATATCCTAACAAAATCAATACCATAGAAAAAAGACCTACAACCCATAGATCAATTATTTTTTCTCCAACTAAACTTCCAATTAAATAACTTAGTTTTATATCTTTATCATGATTCGATAATAGTTTGGCACGAAAAATATCACCTGCTCTAAAAGGCAGTATATTATTTAAAAAATATCCAATATGGGTAGATGAAGAATAGTGTTGTAAGGAAAGATATCTTGGGCTTTTTAAAAGAGTTCTCCATCTTAAAGCTCTAAGAAGAAAAGTAATAGCTGTAACAATTAAAGCTGCAATGATATAAGAAAGATTAGTATTGGAGAGGGCAGTAAAAACTTCTAATAAATTAACCTGTTGGAATGCTAAATAAAGACAGGCAAGAGAAACGCCAATCGAGAGTACTTTCTTCAAGGATTCTTTTTATCTCGTTGAAATTCATAAGACACAATACGCTTTTTCATTGGCTCACCATTCTCATCAAGATGTTCACTAATATCGGTAGGAGCATTGTATTCTAAAGGTACATCCGTTTTTACTTGGCAGTTGCTCATTAATCCTAGCATTGCTACTAGCATAATAAGTGCAATAACAGTTGGAAAGTGTCTATTACCCATTGATATTAAAGTTTTTAAAAAATGTTGTCTTTTTTGCTAAGTAGATGATTTCAATTATACCCATAGTGTTAGAAAGTGCTATCACAACAAACCAAATTTTATGATCATTTCTTGCTGCAAACCATAACCCTAACATTGACCATAAACCCTGATAAAGAGATACAGCAATCATTGCCGCTGGGTTAGCAACTAGATATTCTCCAAATGATTGTATAAATTCCATAATAATATCCTTGCTTAGGGATTAAAAAGTAAAGAGACAAGAAATACAAACAGTATTACTCCTCCAAATATTCCCCAATAGTATAATCCAAATTCCATAGGCTATTTTAGCTAATATTATATATGATAAGAAATAAAAATATTTTTTCTTTCTTGAGTGACTCTTGCTATATTGTTTCATGAATAAGTTAAAGCCAGAAAATACAGAAATAACAATTTATAGCGCTTCTTGGTGTGGTCCTTGTAAGATGGCAAAACGATTTTTAACAGAAAATGGATTTTCTTTTAATGAAATAGATATCGAAACAAATGATATCAGCAGAGAGAAAATGGCAGCAATGACAAAAGGAACTACAGTTCCTCAGATTGTTATTAATGATGTTCCTATTGGTGGTTTTACAGATTTATTACAATATTTTGAGAGCCAAAATACTTAAGCGATAGCTTGACGTTCTACAACTTTTTTCCCTTTAGTTGCCTTCTTTAAATTTCCTACAAGCTGTCCACATGCTCCGTCAATATCATCACCTCTAGTTATTCTTAGTGTTGTAATATAGCCTTTGTCAAATAAATGTTTTTTAAATGCTTCAATATTCCTGTTATTAGATCGCTTATAATCACATCCGTCAAAAGGGTTAAAAGGAATGAGATTAATTTTACATGCAAGTCCAGATAATATTTTACTAAGACTTCTAGCATGAGACATTGAGTCATTGATACCGTCAATTAAAATATACTCAATTGTGACATATCGCTTATCTTCATGTACGGTTAGATAGTTTTTACATGCGTTTAATAAATCGGCAATTGGATATTTTTTATTAATCGGAACAATAATATCTCTCAAATCATCATCTGCTGCATGCAAAGAGATAGCAAGAGAGACATCTGTTCTTTCGGCGAGCTTATTAATTTGTGGTACTAATCCAGATGTACTAATAGTTATTCTTTTTTTAGACAAAAAATAAGCTGATTCATCGCGCATAATTTCAGCAGATTCCATTACAGGCTCAAAATTCAAAAGCGGTTCTCCCATTCCCATAAATACGACATTAGTAATTGGAGTATCTTCCTTATCATGAAAGTTTGCTAACCAGAGCTGTCCAATAATTTCATCAGCTGTTAAATTTTTCTCAAAACCTTGAGCCCCCGTAGCACAAAATGTACATGCAAGAGCACAGCCGGCTTGAGAAGAAATACATAGAGTTATTCTTTTCTTTTCAGGTATCCGCACCATTTCTATAGAAGAACCTGAATCTAATTCAATTAAATATTTTTTAGTTCCATCATCAGATACTAAAACTTTCTTCAGCTTTGGAGGTATTAAAACAGCTATTTCTTTCATTTTTTCTCTAAGAGGTTTATTAAAATTGCTCATATTAGAAAAATCTAATTCACCCTGTTGGTGAACCCATTTTAACAATTGTTGCGCCCTAAATGACGGTTCATTTATATCTAGAAAAAACTGCTCAAGCTTTTTCTCTGAATAGCCTAATAGATTTTTTCTATCTGCCATAGCCTGTTAATTTCATTTGAAAAATCCTTCTCTCTATTTTCAATGATGTCTACTATTACATCAATTGGATTTGAAAAATCTATTTTAATATTATTACTACTATGAAGCCAATCTTTAATCGTAGCGGCATTAATCTCTTGTGAGACAGTGGCATATCCAAGATCATCAAGTATTTTTGCATTATGTTCTTGTTCAGGTTGACCTTTCTGTGGCTTACAAAGTATTGGTTTTCCAAGAAATAATGCTTCAGAAGTTAACTGAAATCCAGCATTAGTAATCAAGCATCTACATCTCAATAAATCATATTTAAAATTCTTATTTGAAAATGGCTTTAAAGTAATATTTTCAATCTCTTTTATATGTTCAACATCTGTATAAAAGATAAAATCTCTTGATACCTTTTCTAATATAGCAATCATGTCGTTTAAATTTTCCCATGGTAAATAGACTAATACATCATCACCTATTTTCTCCTTATCTCTTCTATCATGGAGTATAGGATCAATAAATGGTGGAAGAATAGGTTGATTAAAATGATGAAAATGAAAAGGAATAGAAAAAGTAACAGGAGCATATATTTTTGGAAAAAACATACTAGAAAACCTCATTTTATTTGTCATAGGAATATCTTCATAGAACGAATACTGATGTCCTATACCCATACATGGTATGTTATATTTTTTAGCAGCGTAAGCACTGATAGGGTCAAAATCAGTAATGACTAGATCGTATACATTTTTCACAGATTTTACATCATTAAGAAATTCAAGTAGATTAGATTTTAATACAGTTTTAATATAGCTAATTCGACCTTTATTATTTGAAAAGGTAAATCCTTTTTTAATCTGATACGGTTTAAGCTCATCTATATCAAAAAGATTTTTTTCTTCTCTTCCGCTTAATATGACATCAATTGAGTGACCTCTTTTTTTTAGAGCATTTATGATGATTTTTGAGCGACTGATATGACCGTTACCAGTAGTAGCTATTCCATATAAAATATGCATGGATGAAATTAAGAATTAATTATAATGGATTTATATTTTATCTAAAATATCTCTTAAGATTGTACTTGAGGTATGAGTAGTGTAGGGAAAATATATTATTTCAACGCCACATGGCTGAAAATCTTTTTCTATTTTGTTCCATGCGTCAGTTCCTTTCCAGTCATCGCCAACAAACATTTTATCAAATTTTAAATTATTCCAAGCTTCCATTTTGTCATAACTAGTTTGTGGCACTACCTCATCAACGAATTTAATAGATTCAACAATATCCATTCTTTCTTGGAATGGAATAACAAGCTTCTTATTTTTTGCGGATGTTGCGAGTTCATCACTAGTAACTCCTACAATAAGATAATCACATTCTAATCTAGCTCGTTTTAATATATTGAGATGGCCAATGTGAAATAAATCAAAGCAGCCTGTTGTATATCCAATTTTTTTCATGAAGATGTAAAATACCTATTTATTTTTTAATAAATAATCTATTATTCTTTGACTTGCTTTTCCATCCAATGAACCTGCTAACTTATTTGCATACTGCAGCCGTTTTTTTGAAAAAGAAGTGGGATTTAATATCTGTTCTTTAATATTGTCTTTTAATGCTTCATATGAATCAGATTGAACAGCTATTTTAGAATATTCATCATAATCTTTATCCATACGATTCTTGAATCGATAAGCAAAAATTCCTTTGTAATTCCAGCGTAGTTGTAGAAAATTACACCATATAACCGGTTTATCTAAAGCAGCAAATTCGATAATTGCTGATGAAGCATCACTCATAAGTAGATCAGCTGTTGCCAAAAAAGGGACGAGTGAATAGTCCGTAACTTTTGCTAAATAAACATTATCATATTCTGACCAATATTCAAGAAGCTGACGTTGCTTTTTGTATTTCTCTTGGCTTAATGAAAAATAATGTGGTTTAATCATTATATTGAAATCCTTAAAGTCTTCAGGAAATTTTTTTGGAAATCTTTCAATGCTGCTAGGATAAAAAGTGGGGGCATACACTAAAGTCTTCTTTAACGGATCTAATCCAAGGCTTTCTAAATCAAATGTAGGTGCATGGCCATTCAAAATAGGATCAAGTTTAGCAAATCCAACATCAACAAAATTATTATCAGGATACATGCTTTTAAGGCGATTTGTTCTATATTCTCCTTCAACAAATCTTACCGTAGTTGGAGTATCAGACTTGGTATAATAGCTTGATTTTGGGCCAACACCATGACCAAGCTGAATTGTTTTACTTACTTTGTGAACTTCATCAAGATGTGGAAATGTATTGCCAAAAAATATCCAATCAGCTTTTTCTTTTTTATAATAATTATTTGCCTCAGATTTATTTTCAACCCAAATATAGTTCAAATTTTCTTTTTGAATAATACCTTCTATGATTGTATCAAATTTACCATGATGGAATATGAAAGTAGTGTTTCCTTGTCCTCTTTTTATAAGCTCATGATGCACTGGAAGGTATTGGGGTAGATAGTATAGTTCTTGCACGTCAAAAAAAATATTAATTGTATTATTACTCATTATTTTGTCCTGACAGAGAAAAGTATTTATCCATAACTAATAATGAAATTAATTTTTCTCTTTTCAGATTTTTAAATTGATTAACGTAGCTATTGGCATTCTTAATAATCTTCAGTGCCTCATCCTGATGTTTGATATAATATTGAATTTTTTCTTCTGCATCCGAAAAATCTTCATTCACCTCAATATAATGTATGTTAGCTTTCAATTTTCCTTCCATAAACCATGTCTCATATTTTGGTTTGGGCATAACACATACAGAGTTAGATGACATTACCCACTTTATACTTGTTGCAGTATCGACTCCCTCAATGCAGAATATAAATTTGTAAGAAAGTTGATCATAAATAGACATAAATCCTTTAAACCAAGGCTTATCAACAACAGGACTTTTCTGACCAATGTTAAATATAGAAACAGAATGGTAGTTTTCTAAAAAGTGCTGCCTAATTTTTGAGTTCATGCCATTGCCTCGCCATACTGCCATATCTTTCTTATCTTTAAATTTTCTTTCATCATCAATGAAATGGAAGTGTCTTACCATGTTAAGCTTCATTATAATTGAATTTTCATTACTTATAATTGGTCTACTTTTAACAATAGACGGTATATCAGGAATGATAGTCACATCTCCAAATAAGAGATCTAGTTTTTTACTGGATGAAAAAAATGAAAAATGCTTATGTAAATCTAAGAAATAAGTATTATACGTTTTTCTTAGACCATCTTTTTTTGAAGATAGTAGATTTCCTATGATATTTTTCATTTGTGTACATTTTAATCCTGAAAGGTTAGTCGCATTTTCTGAAACATTAAATTGATCTACTTTTTTATTGTAATAGTTAACGCGAGATAAGATGTATTCTCTCTCATAGTTTTCTATTTTTCTTAGTTCAGATTTAAGTATTAATCGATAGAATGTTCTCGGAATAAGAAGGAGTAAGATTTCTTTTAAATAGTAAAAAGATTTAACATTTTTATATTTCCACTGACTCATTTGCATCAAATTATTTATCATGAATCTTATAAGCTATTTTTTTTTTAAATTAGATGTAATTGTGGATATAAAAGAATTAACAGTCGGGATCGAAGAAGAGTATCAGGTTATTAATCCGGATACGCGTGAATTAACATCATACATTGCTGAATTCTTAGAGAGAGATGCGATGCTTGTAAAGGATAGTATGGTCCCTGAATTTTTGAAATCTCAACTAGAAGTTACTAGCAAGGTCTGTAAAAATATTAAAGAGGCCAGAGCGGAAGTCATTCGTTTGAGAAGACTTGCATCAAACTACGCCGAAGCAAACAATTGTAAAATTATTGCTGCTGGAACCCATCCTTACTCACACTGGAAAGATCAAGTTCTCACTGATAAAGATCGCTATCATGGGCTTTATGATAGTATGCAGTATGTAGCAAAGAGATTATTAATTTTTGGCATGCATGTTCATATTGGTATTCCAGATAAAGACCTCAGAGTTGATGTGATGAATCAAATGAGATATTTTATTCCTCATATATTAAGCTTAGCTAGTTCTTCTCCTTTTTGGCAAGGACAAGATACTGGTTTCAAATCATATCGAGGTATTGTTTTCGAGGATTTACCTAGAACAGGTCCGCCAGAAACATTTGATTCTGCTAAAGCATATGATGAATTTGTAAATCAATTAATTACAACCAAATCTATTGATAGCCCTTCTAAAATTTGGTGGGATATCAGACCGCATTATAAGTTTCCAACATTAGAATTTAGAATGTGCGACTCTACAACTAAGGTGGATGAAGTGATAGCAATCGCTGCGTTGATTCAAGCTCTCGTTGCTACAATGATTCGTAATCGTGAACGTAACATTAGCTGGAGAGACTACAGACAATCTCTTATATCAGAGAATAAATGGAGAGCAATGCGGCATGGTATCAATGGAAAAATAATTGATTTGGGAGCTGGCAAAGAGACGGATACAAAAGTTTTATTTATTGAGTTGCTTGATATAGTTAAAGATGCAGCAGCAGAATTAGGCACTGAAAAAGATATTGAATATATCTATACCATGCTTGAAAAAGGCACAAGCGCAGATAGGCAATTAAAGATGTATGAAGAAACAAAAGATTTCAAAAAGGTTGTTGATATGTTAGCTAAAGAAACACTTGAGAATTGCTAGCATATGAAGTCATTGAAGCCTAAGTGTATCGTATTATTGAGCGGAGGTCTTGATTCAACGACAGTGCTAGCGATTGCTAAAAAAGAATTTGATATTTTTGCACTATCTTTTGATTATGGTCAAAGACATAAGTTTGAGCTTGATGCTGCAAAAAAAATTGCAAAACATAATACAGTTGATAGCTTTCAAACTATTGTTATTGATTTAAAGCAATTTGGGAAATCTGCATTGACAGATGAGATAGCTGTTCCAAAAAATCAAGAAATTGGAAGTGATATACCTGTAACATATGTTCCTGTTCGCAATACTATTTTTCTATCATATGCATTGGCCTATGCAGAAGTAAATAATATTTATGATATTTTTATTGGAGTAAATGCGCTGGATTACAGTGGCTATCCAGATTGTAGGCCCGATTATATACATGCATTTGAAAAAATGGCCAATCTTGGTACAAAATTCACTCAAGGAAGTAAAAAAATTACGATTCATACACCCCTAATCAATATGACTAAATCAGAAATTATTTTAAAAGGAAATCAGCTGGGAGTATCTTATGAAAATACTCATTCTTGCTATGATCCTTCGCACAAAGGACTAGCTTGCGGAGAATGCGATGCTTGTATTTTAAGAAAAAAAGGATTCAATATTTCAAATATCCCTGACCCTACACTTTATCAATGAGTTATAGTATCAAAGAAATATACTTTACCGTTCAAGGAGAAGGATTTCAAACAGGTAAAAATGCAGTATTCTGCCGTTTTTCTGGATGTAATTTATGGACAGGAAGAGAAGAAGATCGCAGTAAAGCTGTTTGTACTTTTTGCGATACTGATTTTTTTGGAATAGATGGAGAAAATGGAGCAAAATATCCATCATGTCATGATTTGATTAAAAAAATTGAAGAATGCTGGCCAAAAGAATTAGATGAGAAATTTGTAGTATTTACTGGGGGAGAACCTTTGCTTCAATTAGATCAATTATTAATTGATGAACTACATAAAAAAGGATTTAAAATAGCAATAGAGACCAATGGAACAATGTTACCTCCCAATAATATTGATTGGATTTGTGTAAGTCCCAAAAAGAATGCAAAGCTTATCCTACTAGAAGGTGACGAATTGAAGCTGGTTTGTCCTCAATATGATTTCCCGCCAGAACAATTTGAGGAGCTAAATTTCAAGCATTTTTATATACAGCCTATGGATGGAAAAGATTTACAAAAAAATATCTTGGAATGTGTAGCTTATTGTGTCGAAAATCCGCTATGGAGATTAAGTTTACAAACACATAAAATAATAGGAATAAAATAATATGTTTCAATTAACAAGAAAATATGAATTTCATGCTGCACGCAAGTTGACAATGTTGGATGTAGACCACCCATGCTCTCAATTACATGGACATACATTTTCTGTAGTGCTTGAATTATCTGGAGAGATAGATTCATCTAAGGGTTGGGTTGTCGATTTTTATGATATAGATAAAATTTATAAAGATGAAATCCATGCATTATTAGATCATAAACATTTAAATGATATTGAAGAACTTTCTAATCCAACTACAGAGCTTATTGCGAAATGGATTTGGAATAGAATACAACCAAACCTATCTGGATTAACTGGAGTCACTGTTAGTGAAGGTCCTAGCTATTCATGTACATATAGAGGAGTATAATTATGGCTAAAGCACACGGAAAAGAATTTACATTTGATAGTGAAGATCATATTAATTCTAGTTTTCTTGAAACATTCCCCTTTGAAAGCAAAAAACAATATATTGTAACTAAGACAAGAGAGTTTAGTGCGGTATGTCCTTTTAGCGGTCTTCCAGATTTAGCTGATGTTATAATTGAGTATTTTCCTGAGGGTGGAAAATGCGTAGAATTAAAATCATTAAAATATTATTTCGTCAGTTTTAGAAATGTCGGTATTTATCAGGAAGCAGCTACTAAGCGTATATATGATGATCTGAGCAACCTATTGGAGACATCAAAAATAAAAATTACTACCATTTATAATACAAGAGGTGGATTTGATACGACTTGTATAGAAGGCTCACTTTAGGATAATATCATGAAATACCTTAAAAATATCTTATTAGGATGGTATGTAATTGGAGTTGGGATGTTCGTTATGAATGATTATTTATATTATGATTTACCCATGAATGAGAGTAATAAACCTTTTTTAGAACATATTATTATTGGATGGTTAATATTTATATCAACTGCATTAACATTTATTTTATTTTATAAGGAGAAGAAAAAATGAGTTACGCTGAAAGATTATATAAAGCTATTACACTCAATGTTGAGTTCTATGAATCTGTTGAAGCTGATAAGTCTTTAACTAGGCAAGCAATGATGACTGTAGCATTAGTTTCTATAGTGCAGGGATTTGTTGTTGCTGGAATTGCTGCACCTATCGCCTTAGTGCAAGGTGTGCTAGGAAGTATTATTAGATGGTTTATTTGGGCATTCTTTATTGCATTTGTTGGAACTAGAATATTACCAGAACCGGAGACAGAATCTGATACTGGAGAGTTATTACGTACTTTAGGTTTTGCATACGCGCCAGGATTATTGATTGTATTTAAGTTCCTGCCTATTATTGGAATTTTTATAGATCCATTAGTAGTTATTCTACAGCTAGCTGCAATGACAGTGGCCGTTAGACAGGCATTAGATTTTACATCAACAGTGAGAGCTGTGGGAGTGTGTATCGTAGCCTTTATAGTTATGTTGATTGCATTGACTTTATTTATTCTATTCACCTCTTTCTTTGTTGGGGTTGCTGAAAGTGCTATTGCACCAACTGCACCATTGATGGGTGTGTAGAGATTCTACTTTAAGTTGTGATCAAATATTTTTATAATATGACCAGTAACTTATAATGGGGACAAAGATTGATATGAAAAAAAATATTTTAATTTTATGTATTATGGCTTTAATGTCTTGCGATGCTTCAACTACAATGGGAACATCTGCTACTGATAATAATTCAGATGGCACTGGAACAGGCGGCAACTCAGGTGGTAATAATACTGACTTACCTATTGGATTCGCAAAATTCCTTGAAGATTATACTGATGTATACATTTCCGGAGATTATGTTGTCGTAGAAACGACTGGAGTACCAAATCATAGTAGTCCTTATTGGGGAACTGGTCATCCAAATTATTCTTCACCTCAGTCTGGAATGAATGTAAATCCAAATATAATTACTGCTCAAAATTTTAAATTCTATATTCCTTTATCACCAACGGTTGCTAGTTCAGTTTCCAGCACACCACTTGGATCAATTGGAGTGTCATTGAGCGGAGTACCATTCTTTAATCAATATGGCGGTCCAAATAATCAACCGCTTGACAATGAAATAGCTTCATTTGATAGTTACTATGGACATCCACAACAATCTGGTGAATATCATTATCACTGGGAACCATTATACTTAACCTCTGAAGATAGTTCAATTTTAGTAGGATACTCCTTAGATGGGTTTCCAATCTATGGACCTACAAATCAATCAGACGGGCAGTATCCAACAGATCTTGATGAAATAAACGGACATACTCACGTTACAGAGGAGTATCCAGATGGTACTTATCATTATCATGCTACAGCAACCGTTCCTTATTTGATTGGTGGATTTAGAGGACAAGTAGGATCTTCTGGTGGCGGCGGTTACTACACAAACTAAATTTTTATTAGTTTTATTTTGCTGCATTATTTTTACTTCTTGCTCTAATACAACTACTGTTAAAGAGTCTGACCTCATTGACGGGTCTACCATTTCACAGTTCATAAGAAAACAGGAATATTCTGGATACATTAATATATACTATAATGATGGTATTACTATTAAATCCATCAGAAAGTATTCAAAAGGAAAAAAGAATGGTGAACATCAAGGCTGGTGGCCAAATGGAAATAAGAAATATCTTTTTTATTTTAAAGAAGATCAAAGTTTTGGAACACATAAGCAATGGCATTCAAATGGAGAGTTATTTACATTAAAAAATTTTAAAACAGGTGTAGAGCATGGTGAGCAAAAATCTTGGGATCAAAATGGAGAGCTTATGTATAAATATATTTATGATAACGGACGAAAATATGGTATTCAAGGTTCTGTAATTTGTAATGGTGGAAATGAACTTGAGGTATTGAATTGATTGTTCTTAAAGATTATAAAGATGACTTATTTGATTTTATTCTTTCTTCAAACAGTTTAAATGAGCCACAGGTAGGTTTTCTTGATAGAGAAAAATTACAGTCATTATTAAATCAAAGTAATTACTGTAAAGTTGCATTTTATAATGATGAACCAGCAGGATTTCTTCTATGCTTACCCCAAGATATTGATTATGGTAGCTTAAATTATAAGTGGGTTTCAGAAAGATACTCTAATTTCATGTATATCGATCGTATATCAGTAATTGAAAAATTTCAAAATGCAAAAATAGGAACAGCTTTATATACCGATTTAGCATATTTCTCGACTGAAAATGGATATGATATTATACTTTGTGAAGTGAATATTATGCCCCCAAATCCAGGCTCAATAAGATTTCATAAAAAGTTTGATTTTGTTGAATGTGGTTCGCAATTTACGGAGGGCCGAACCAAGGAAGTTCAGTTCTTCTACAAAGAATGTAACAGATAATTTGAAAGGATTTTTATGAGTAATTTTTGGCACGATTTAATATTTCCTTTGTTTTTCTTTATTGTATTTGTTGCAGCTCATATTGGACTGTATATCATGATTTTTAAAGGAGATAAATCAAAATGAATAAAAAACAAAAATTAGCAAAAAGAAAACAAAAGAAATCACGTCTTAGATTAAAAGCAAAGCAAGCAGCACTTTTAAAGAATAAAAAAGTGGTTACACCTAAAGTCGAAGCAAAAAAGCCAGCAACTAAAAAGGCGGTTGTAAAGAAAACAACAGCAAAGAAAGCAACAGCAAAGAAGCCAGCAGCAAAGAAAAAAGTAGCTAAAAAGACTGATAAGGATTCATAATAGGTTTAAATGATGGGTTCAAACACCACCTTCGGGGTTTTTATTGTTTGCCTTCAAGTTTTATTTAGACATAAGAGATATATATTTCTTATCCTCTTCTTCATTCTATTTCCATTACATATCATCATTAATAGATTATTTCTTTTCTTAGATCATATACTATTTTCTTACTTTGAAAGAGAGGAAATTAAAAAGCCAGTACTTATTATGGGGTTTAATAGGAGTGGAACAACTTTTTTTCATCACTTACTATCTAAATCAAAGCAATTCACAACATCTACAACATGGGATTTCGTAGTTCCATCAATATCTTTAAAAAAGTGTTTGCGGTTTTTTCGTCACCTTCTTTTAATATTAAATCTCGATCAATTAGAGAAAAAAGAAAAAGGACATAAGGTAGGCTTGGATGATATAGAAGAAGATGAGATGTTAATATTTCTACATAAACTAGATTCTAAATGGATTTCAAATAATCTTGTTCCATGGATGAAGTATGATTCTAAATTTAAATCATTTACCAGAGAACTATATATTGATAGTAAAAATAATGAAAAGAGAAATATAGATTCAATGCGATTTGTTAAGCAGTTTTGGAAAAGACAAACTATTCAACATAATCACAAGCAACTCCTTTCAAAGTCCAACCCATTCGTTTTCCGATTAAAATCAATAATGAAAGTATTTCCTGACGCAAAAATCATATTTATTGTTAGAGACCCAATAGAAACAATTACATCTTTTTTCTCTATGCAGGAACGAATAAAGTATGGGAATATGATGACAAAAGAAGAGCTAGATTTATACCGAATTGAAGCATACCAAGAGATTATAGATTGGTATCAAGAGACAGAAAATGCCAAACAATTTCTAGATAAAAATAATTTTCTTGTTTTAAAGTATGATGATTTGAAAGAAGATCTCTATGGATCAGTTGATCAGTCATTCAAATTTATTGGTCAGGATATGAATAAAGAATTTGAAAGCTTATTGTCTGAAAAGTCATCTATGAAACATATTAAAAAGCATCAGAATAAAACAATTAATGATTTTGGATTTACCGAAAAACAGATAAAAGAAGATTTTGCTTTTGTTTATCAGGAATACTTTAGCTAATTTTTTTACCTGATATGAAAAGAAATATTATTTTAATCGTCGCTTTAATAGCAATTGGAATCATTGGTAGAGTTATTCCTCATCCTTATAATTTCACTCCAATAACTGCTATTGCTTTATTATCTGCACATGCTTTTAAAAATAAGTGGATTGCTGTACTATTGCCTTTAGTATCTTTTTGGATCAGTGATTTGATTATTAATAATTTTGTTTATGCAGGATACTATGATAGCTTTAAAATATTTTCCCCTGGAGTATTCTGGATTTATGGATCAATAGCATGTATTTCTTTGATGGGAAGATTTTCTCTTAAAAAAATTAATCCTAAAAAAATTGGACTATCCAGTGTTGCGGGATCAGTAATATTTTTTGTAGTAACTAATTTTGGAGTCTGGGCGATGAGTGCAATGTATGCCAAATCATTTGCTGGGTTAATTCAATGTTATTCACTTGCAATTCCATTTTTTGGAGGAACAATATTAGGAGACTTAGTATACTCAACAGTCTTATTCTACAGCTATAGTTTAGCATTTTCAAAAGATGCTATATTACAAAAAGCAAAGAATCTCAGCTAAAGCCAGATAATTTTAAATTTTAAATTTAATTGGCATTACACAAATAACTCTTTATATTTCCCCGAATATTATTTTAATTATTAACTAACAAAGAGAGAAATATGAGTGACAGAGAAAAAGGTACTGTAAAGTTCTTTAATGAAAAAAAAGGTTATGGTTTCATCACTAAAGAAGATGGAAACGACGTTTTTGTTCATTTTTCTAGCATCGAATCAGATAATGATTTTAAGACTCTTAAACAAGACCAACCGGTTGAGTTTGAAGTAGAGTCCGATGATAGAGGTGATAAAGCAGTCAAAGTAACAGCAGTTTAGTAGTATATAGTTAGTTTGTAATTACATAATATATTTATTAAAGCTTTAAGAGAATTGCCTCAGTAGCTCAATGGTAGAGCAGTGGCCTCTTAAGCCATTGGTTGTAGGTTCGAGTCCTTCCTGGGGTACATAATCAAATGAATCTGAAAAATAAAAATATAGTTATTACTGGTGGAGCCGATGGTATCGGTAACGCACTAGCAAAACGATTTCTAAACGAATCCCCTAATTCTGTCCACCTGATTGACATTAATCCTAATGTTATTCAAGTGGCGGAATTAATGGGGATCAACGGATATGTTGTAGATGTATCCGACCCCGATAATCTAAAATTAACCCTTAATAATATTATTAATCAATTTGATAAAATTGATTTATTTTGTTCAAACGCAGGAATTCAAGAATTTGGAACATTAAGTACCACTGATGAAGCATGGCATAAAACATGGCAAGTAAATGTTATGTCTCACATTTATGCTGCACGCGTACTAATTCCACATATGGTAGACAATAAAGATGGTTATTTTTTAATTACTGTCTCTGCTGCAGGCCTATTGAATATGCCTGGAGCAATGTCTTATGCCACTACAAAGCATGCAGCATTAGGATTAGCAGAGAATTTATCTATTATGTATGGAGGTAAAGGAGTAAAAGTCTCAGTATTATGTCCGCAACTCGTTGAAACAGATATGGTGACTTCTACTGGTGTGCTAGATGAAAATCACCCGCTAATGAGGGATGGATTATTAAGCCCAAATCAAGTAGCCGACGATACAGTAAGAGGTCTTAATAAAGAAGATTTCTTAATCTTGCCACACCCACAAGTACTACAATATATTCAAGGCAAGGCTCATGATTACGATGGTTGGCTTGCAAATATAAGAAAGCTAGTAAAAAAGTGAAGAATAGTATAATGAAGTGGCTAATGTTTTTAAGATTCTTTTTCCCGGAACTAAATAGATATACTAAGCTTTTATTTACTCTCCAGTTCATTTTTTTTATTGGAAGTATTGTGCTCGCGATTTTACATATCGATAAATTAAATATAGCAGTATATCACTTATGTGTCGGATTGATATTCTTGATAAGTATGAATTATATTAAAGATAGTTCATTTAAGATATAATAAAAAAAGGCGAATTATTCATCAACCTTCTGATTGTCAATCATTTAATAGTTTATTTATGTCGTCAATTAAATACCTTATTTCTAAAGAAGAAGTTCCATTATAAATTCCTCTAATTTGTCGATTCCTATCAATAAGAATAACATTTTCAGTATGGATTAAACTGTTCTCACTATGATTTGGGATAGAGGCGATTGCAAAATAACCCAATTGTGCCATTCGTATTGTTTCTTCTATTGGGCCTGTAAGTAAAAACCATTTTTCATTATTAATATTATTGATTGAGGCATATTTTTGAAGTCGCTCTACATTATCTATTTTAGGATCAACGCTATGAGATAAAATCAAAACATCATCATTGTCAATAAATTCACTTTGAATTTCTTTAAGATTATTAGTTAGATCTATACAAATAGAGGGGCATGATGTAAAAAAGAAATCAACTACATAAATTTTATTTTTAACTGTTGTTTCGGTAACTGTGTTTCCATTTTGATCTATAAAAGAAAAATCTGGAACGGTATGCTCTGTGTTTCCTACTAAAGATGGATGTACTAAATTAGAGCGTAAATCAGATGGAGTAAAAATAGGAAGTACAAACTCCTCTTCATTTGGAATAAATAAATACCAAAGAATTGGACAGCAGATTAAAATAAATAGAATTAATTTTTTTTTCATATAAGATTATTAAATTAATACTATTATGATTAGTTGGAAATGTAAACATACATGGAAAAAATCTGCAGTAAATACTGCATGGTGCCTACTAGGATGTTCTATTGGTGATTTTGGTACTATATTTGTATTCCAAATGATTGAACATAGTTGGTCTGTGTGGCAAGTAATGTCACTTGCAATCATAAACGGATTGCTAACAAGCATTGCCTTAGAAACTTTTATTTTAAGTAGACAAATGATATTTAGCTTAGCTTTTAAAACAGCTATTGGTATGAGCTTCATTTCTATGGTAGCAATGGAAGCTGCTATGAATGTTACTGATGTTTTATTAACTGGCGGAGCATTGCTTACTTGGTGGGTTATGCCTATAATGTTATTAGCCGGTTTTTTGACTCCTTGGCCTTATAATTATTGGAGATTAAAAAAGTATAATGCTAGCTGTCATTAAATGGATTTTTTATTCTTTCTAAATGTTGTTTCAGCTTTTCTTTTAACAGGAATAATTTGGACAATTCAAATAGTTCACTATCCATCGTTTTATTATATAGATAAGCAGTTGTTTGTCAATTTTCATCAGTTTCATGAGTATAGAATATCTATTATTGTTATGCCATTAATGTTCATAGAATTAATCTCTTCTATTGCTCTTTATATTAACGATATGTCGAATATAACTTTTGCATTAAACCTTATAATTGTTGGATTGATATGGTGTTCAACCTTCTTTATACAGGTTCCAATTCATAATATTCTTTCTCAAAAAAAAGATAACAAGATGATTAAAAAATTGGTGAATACCAATTGGATAAGAACTTTTCTGTGGTCAATAAGAATGCTATTAATAATTGATGAAATTATAGCCTAACTTTTATTAGATTCTTTTCATCATGAATGAATTTATTTTATTTGGTACTACTCATTTATTAACCCTCTCAATCATCTTTGCAATCTCACTTGGAGTGCCTTTTATTTTACGTAATAAGTATAGCCTAGATTCTCTATCACAGTTTGAAAAAATCTTAGGGTTTACTCTTATTTTAAATGAGCTAATGAAACCATTTTATTTGATTGCATTTGGAGATTACAAATGGACAAATACAGTTCCATTACATGCCTGCCATATTTCTTCGTATGCCACAGGATTATTTTTATTGACAAGACACCAACGATTTTTTGACTTTGCTTATTTCTGGGGACTTGGAGGAGGAACGATGGCTCTGCTTACACCAGATGTAGAATTTACGTTTCCAGACCTTGATTTTATTACATTGTTTTCTGGGCATGGACTTTTGTTTTTTGGTCTTATGTATATTGTAATTGTGATTGGACAAAAAGTTACATTTTCTTCTTTGATCAATGCATTAAAGTATTCTTTGATATTGTTGCCAGTCATGTATGGTTTAAATTTGTTAATAGGGGGAGAGCCTGGATATGAAGCAAATCTATGGTATTTAATGAAAGCACCAGCCGGCGATTCTTTAATGACGCTTTTTCCTAATCCTCCAATGCATGTTATCCCAGTATTTCCTTTAGTTGCGGGAATCTTTTATATGCTGTACTTACCATTCTATTTTGCAGAGAAGAAATCTAAGTGAAAACATTAATACTGATTAGTATGCTTATAATATCATTTTTTAAAAGGAAAAAATAAATGAAAAAAACGTTAACAGCGCTGATGATAATTATATTATTTTCAAACGCTATTTATGCATCCGATAATTTATTGAATAAAAAATTTCCTAACATTATTGGAACTTCACTTTCTGGAAATGATGTGACTTTTCCAGATGATATCAGCGGAAGAGTAGCAGTCTTATCTATAGCATTTAAACAAAGAGCGCAGTTATGTATAAATACATGGGCAGATGAATTACTTCCAAAATATGGTATTGATAAAAACGTGCAATATTATGAGATTCCTATGCTGGGAGTTCAGTGGACAATGGCACGTAATTGGATTGATGGAGGTATGCAAAGTGGTGTACCAAAACCGCTACACGATTTTACTGTAACATATTATGGTTCCCTAAAAAAATACTATAAATCACTAGCGATTAATAGCAAGAAAAATTGTTATATTTACGTGCTAGATCAGGATGGAATCATCAAAGGGAAATTTGAAGGTTTTTCTACTCCCGAACAAATGAACGAATTATTTACACTTATAGACTCATTGAATGAATAAAATATCAGAATATTATAAGCCATTTTTAGAAGCGACTGAAAAAGCAGCCATTGCTGCTGCTAAGTTGCGAGGTTGTAAGGACGGAAAAAAAGCAGATCAGGCTGCTACCGAAGCAATGAGATCAGTATTAAGTAATCAAGAAATTCTAACTACAGTGGTTATTGGTGAAGGCGAACGAGATGAGGCGCCTATGTTATTTATTGGTGAAAAACTAGGAAAAGATGATAGTGAAATAAAAGTTGATATTGCAGTAGACCCACTAGAGTGTACTAATCACTGCGCTTTTAACTTACCAGATTCTATTGCAGTTCTTGCAGGAGCACCTCCAGGTTCACTACTTCACGCTCCAGACACTTATATGAGCAAACTGTGTGGCAGAAAAGAATTGATTGGTCATATTGGACTAACCAAAACAGTAGAAGAAAATTTATTAGCTACCGCAAAGGTCCTAAATAAAGAAGTGAAAGATTTAAAAGTGATTGTGATGGATAGAGATCGTCACAAAGATTTAATAGCATCAATAGAATCTTTTGGAGTAAGTCCTATTTTAATAGGAGATGGAGATGTTACAGCAGGATTAAAAGCAGTACAAGGGGAAGTAGATTTACTGTACGGCATCGGCGCAGCTCCAGAAGGAGTGATTACTGCAACAGCAGTGAGAGCATTGGGAGGATTTTTTGAAGGTCAACTTGTTTTTTATGATCAAGAATTTGAAAGCAGAGCTCGTAAAATGGTTGGAAATGATATTGATAAAATTTGGAATGCTGACGATCTTTGTACATCTGATGATACATTTTTTATAGCAAGCGGTGTTTGTTCAGGATGGATTCCTGGAGTAGAGTTTGTTGATGGCAAAGCAGTAGTAACTTCAAAAATAATTTTTGGAAATACAGGGGAAGTTAAGTTGATTACTAATGAATATAATTTAGGAGGACTTGATGTCTGAATTGCATAGTATAGCAGCACGAATGGTTGCAAAAGGAAAAGGAATTTTAGCAGCTGATGAAAGCACTGGAACTTGTACTAAACGATTTGAGAATATAGGAGTAGAATGTACATCAGAATCTCGATGTGACTATAGAAGCGCTCTTTTTACATCACCGGGACTAGAATCATATATTAGTGGAGTAATATTATATGATGAAACCTTTAGACAGAAAATCGTTGGAACAAATCATCTTATTCCAGAATATTTGCAATCAAAAGATATTTTACCTGGAATTAAAGTTGATACTGGAGCTCATCCATTAAAAGAAGGTTCAGAAGAAAAAAATACAACAGGATTAGACGGATTATCAGAAAGGCTCGGAGAGTACTATGCTCTGGGTGCTCGTTTTGCAAAGTGGAGAGCCGTCATTACTTTGGGCGATGGAATTCCATCGGACGAGTGTATTCTAGCTAATGCTGAAGGCTTAGCCAAGTATGCTTTATTATGTCAACAAGCAAATTTAGTGCCAATCGTAGAGCCGGAAGTATTAATGGATGGCACTCATACTATTGAGTCATCTTTTGAGGTGACAGATAAAACATTAAACACTGTATTTGAACAGTTAGAACAACATCATGTTGATTTAAAAGGAATAGTTCTTAAACCTAATATGGTATTATCTGGGTATGATTGTGATAATCAAGCTAGTATTGAGGAAGTTGCACAACAAACCCTAGAATGTTTAACAAAAAATGTACCATCAGAAGTTCCTGGCATAGCTTTTCTTTCAGGTGGACAGTCAAATGATCTTGCAATTTCACATTTAAATGAAATGAATAAGAAAGATACTGATTGGAATGTAACATTTTCATATGGAAGAGCACTACAGCAAGACGCTTTAAAGATATGGGCAGGAAATTTAGAAAATACCAACGCTACTCAAGGAGCATTACTTTCTAGAGCAAAGGCAAATAGCTTAGCAACTAAGGGTAATTTTTAGTCCTTAATTTGAAAGACCATTAATTTTTTAGATGATTCAATAGTAAAGCTATCTCCTAATGATTTATTTCTAATTGCTCTTGCCGAAGGATGTAATTTATATGTATCTAGGGGATACGCAAGATTTGTTGAAGTGACTTTATTATTTGATTCAAAACTGATAATACTTACTATTTCGCCTTTAAAAGAATCAAACAAAGTTTTTCCTATGCAAGGCGTAATAATAGAATAGTCTGTATAAATCGTACAATCTATTGTATCACAATATTCATTGATAGCGAAAAAATTTCCTAAAAAGTGATCTTCACTTTTTCCTGAAATTCCAAATATACATAATGATAAATAATTATTATCTATACACCAGTCTAAAGTCTTTTCTAGGTCTGTTTTATTTTGATCTTCTGCATGAACTATTTGAGAAACTTTATCCTTATAAGATGGTTTTATTGAATCAAAATCCCCTATAGATATAGTAGGAGTTATCCCACAATCAATTAAAGAGTTTGTTGCTCCATCTATCGCAATAATTATTTCAGCTGATTCAATCTTGTTAATAATTTCTGTATTTGTAGGAAATTCTCCGTTGATAACAACAGCAATATTTTTTTTATGATTCATAGCTACTAATTAAATTAATATAACTTTTTGAGTGTTCCATTATAATAAGATAATATTTAACGAGATGATATCTCAAATAACTTGCAAATAAATTTTTCCTGTAATAGTATCTTTTGCATTTAGTAGTAAAAAGAGGGGAAAGCTATTTATGAAAAAAACGCTACTTATTATTTTTTTATCTTTTATTTATGGTCAAGGATTTGACCTCTCGGGAAGAATTATTTCTAAAAGTACACTTAATCCAATTCAGGATGTAAATATATTTATCCAAGACAGTGAATTAGGATCTGCATCTAACAAAGAAGGGTTATTTAAATTCACAGACTTAGAATCTGACGATTATATACTAATAGTTAGCGCTATTGGTTATAAGGATAAATATATAGCAATAAATCTTGATCGTAATTTTTTAAACTTTTCTATTGAATTAGAAGATGAATCTGTTTTAGCAAAAGCATTGAATGTAGTTGGACGTTTTCCATCAAAGCACGTTCCATACATGACTAAAAATATTTCTAATCAAGACATAACAGACAATGATTATCAAACAATGTCAGAATTATTTAGAAATGTAGGTGGTGTTGATGTTCAAATGGAGCACAATAACGGCCGTAATGCAAATTTTTCTATTCGCGGTTCATCAGATTATAAACCAGGTGGTTATAATAACAGAGTGCTAGTATTGTTAGATGGATTTCAAATTAGTATGCCATATTCAGGTTCAATTGATTGGAATGGCATGCCCTTAGATTTCCTCGATAGAGTTGAAGTTGTAAAAGGCCCAGTATCATCTTTATATGGGCAAAACTCTATGGGTGGAATTATAAATTTAGTTACTAAAAATCATTCAGAAGAATTTGTGACTTCAAAAGTCACCTTAGGAAGTTTTAATAAAAAAGACATTAATGTTGGAATGAATAATATATACAATAATGTTTCTTATACAACCCTGCTTCAATATAAAAAGGGAGATGGTCATCGATTCAATGCTCAATATGAGCAAAATAATATTTATGTTAAAATGGATAATAAAGAAAAAGAATTTTCTATTTCTTTAATGGCAAATCGATCACTTAATGGTCAACCAGGTTTTTCCGTAGAAGATAGACCATCTTTAATATCCTATCGATTGTCAGATAGAGACTCTGTATACCTGCAATTATTCAAGAAGCAAATTCTTAGTAATAACAGTAATTTAGTATACTCAGCAAGTATAAATCACTTCTACACACATTATCAAGATAGAAATGATACTCCAGAAGGTGAATATCAAGATGATACATTTTATAACGATACAAGCTTGAATATAAGAGCAGAATACCAAAAATTATTTAATGATAAGTTTTATCTTATTGTTGGATCAGACCTTATTGCTGAGCAATCAGATATATCTATATATAAAGATGTATATAGTAATCCAATGCAGTTTACTGCAGGTGTTTTTGCACAAAATAGAATTGTATTAAGTGAAAAATTATTACTTGGTGTTGGTTTAAGAATTGATTATAGGTCAATTGAACGTGGAGAAATTTATAGCAATAAAACGTTTAGTAATGTGTCTCCAAAAGTTAATCTGAGTTACAAACAAGACATCTATTCAACATGGAATTTTGCTTTAAGTAAAGGGTTCAGGTCCCCTTCGTTATCAGAAATGTTTTTACAGTATGCAACGGATTACGGACTATACACTCAAGGTAACCCTGATTTAGTACCAGAACAACTATATGGATTAGATATAGGATATGATCTTGCAAATTTATCTGACTTATCTTTTTCTGTGAGCACATTTTATTATGTTTATGAAGATATGATAGATTTTGTTTATGGATTACCAGTAGTAGCTCGTAATAGATCTGATATTAGTTCATGTGGATTAGAAACTAATATTAAGTATAAGCTGAATGACAATTTTAGTATTAATGCTGGCTATACTTATTTACGCGTAAATGACTTAAATGATATTGATCCTATTTTATATCGCCCAAAACATAAATTAGTATCTAGTATCAAACATACCAAAGGTAAGGTAAGTAATATTATATCTATGAGATATCAGTCAGAACAAGACTACCAAGACTTTTTAAGTGACGATCGTGAATATGAAGGCAGTGAAATTAGATTCCCCATTAAGAAGTTAGGTGCATTAATGCTATTTAACTACATTGGAAGCTATCAGTTATTAGATAGTAAAATTTCCTTTAAAGTATCTAATATACTTGATGTAGACTACCAGCTTATCCAAGACTATCCTATGCCTGGAAGGGTGATAAGTCTTGGTTATGAAAAATCATTTTAGATAGGAATTCTTAAGTAAAATTACAAATTAATGAGATTGCATCTCAAAAAGGCTTGTTAGTAATTTTTTTCAATATTAAAATTCATGACTATTTAAGAATAGATAAATAAAAAAAGGGGAAAAAATGCATATTCTAAGAAAAACTACAATAGCCACACTAGCTTTTTCAATGATGTTTTTTGTATCATGTGAAGATAGTGGAAGTAGCGATCCAGCTACAAGTGGAACATTAAATCTTACTATTAATATTTCTAATCCAGAAGCATGGCCATCAGAAGGAACAGTATTTGTTTCATTAGATAAAACTTGGCCTCCATCAGGAGCACCATACAAGAGTGTTGTAGTTGAAAGTAGTCAAGTACAAGGCGGCACTATTAGTCTTATGTTTGATGAAATAGATTTTGATAGCTATAAATTAGCATCTATTTCGTGGAGGGATCCAAATGATGCTAATCCACAAACTAATCAATATGTTTGGGGAACGCATAGTGGAAACATGTTTGCACCAACTGGACAGTTTATATTCTATGCAGATGCTACAGAGTTTACATTTAGTCAAGACTTGGATACACTGTCATTAGTTATAGACGCTACTGTTAATACAGGTAGTTAAGTTCTAATAGAAACGATATAAAAAAAGGCGAATAAATTATTCGCCTTTTTTTATTATATGATAAAAAAATTATCGTAAACGATCTGCCACAAAATCCCAATTAATAAGATTATCTAATACTGCATTTACATAATCAGGTCGAACATTTTTATAGTCTAGATAATATGCATGTTCCCATACATCAATTCCCATTAAAGCATGTTCTCCGTGTGCTAAAGGATTTTCAGCATTTGGCAATCCTCTTAAATCTAACTTTCCATCTTTTTCAATGAGCCATGCCCATCCACTCCCAAATACACCTACTGCTTGTTTTGTAAAATTTGTTTTAAAGGTGTCATAGTCGCCAAAAGATTCATTTATTTTTTCTAATAATTTTCCATGAGGAGCATTACTTCCTCCAGGTTTCATTTGATCCCAGTAAAGAATGTGATTCCAAGCCTGTCCGGCATTATTAAATACCTTTTTATTATCTTCTTGAAAGCTTTTAACTACGACTTCATCTAAATCCATATCCATAAACTTTGTGCCTTCAGCAAATGTATTCAACATATTAAAATATGCCTGATGATGTTTTCCATAATGTAAATCTACCGTTTGAGACGATATTGTTGGTGAAAGGTCATTTGGGTTGTAAGGTAATGCTGGTAAGACAAATTTTTTGGTATCATTCATAAAAAAACTCCTATTAATTGTTATAACTGTTTTAAATTTAAATCCAATTTAACAAACAAAAGAGAAAATTATGACTCAAATAAAATTAGGAGATCAAGTAGTAGATCTTTCAGGTTCACTTCCAGCTGTAAGCTCAAAAGCACCAGACTTTTTTTTAGCAAATAATGATTTAGTAAATATGACTCTAAAGGATTTTGAAGGAAAGAGATTGGTATTAAATATTTTTCCTAGTCTAGCCACCCCTGTATGTTCAGCTGCTGCACATAAATTCAATGAACTTGCAAGCGATATGGATAATACAGTGGTAATTTGTATTTCAAGAGATTTAGCTTTTAGTCAAAAACAATTTTGCAGCGCCAATAATTTAGATAATGTGCTTTTTCTTTCTGATATGCGCAATGATGACTTTGCAAATGATTATGGAGTTCTACATACAAATGGAAAATTTCAAGGTCTTTTAGCTCGATCAGTTGTGATTATTAATACTGATGGAACAATTGGTTATACTCAATTGCTTGATCAAACAGGGCATGAGCCAGACTATGGTGATGTTCTAAATGCGCTTACTTAGCAATCAGTACAGGACAATTACATTGTTGCGCAATACTAATTGGCTTACTGCCAAAAAAGTATTTTAAAATCGGATTCTTTGGAGATACTCCAAGCATAACTAGGCTATCATCTTTGGCATATTTCACTACACTTTTTACAGGATCGCCCTCAAGAATTGTGATATTATTTTTGATACCTGCATTTGTAAATTTTTTTTCAGTCTTTTTTAGTATACTTTTCAATTCTTTATCTGAAGATTTATTTTCTAATACTGTAATGATTTCTACAGCCATCTTTTTAGACTTTGCAAACTGCTGAGCAATTTCAATTGCTTTATTTGAGCCTAAAGAATTATTAACAGGTAATAAAATTTTATATTTCTTATTGACCGAATAGTTTTTTACTACCATTACAGAGCTATCAATGAATTGTACTAATTTATGATGCATGCCTTTATTTCCACCGCCACCAATAATGGTTATATCATGACTATTACTTTCCACCTCAGACCTTAGTTGGTCTATAATTTCACCGGTACGTAAGATTAGATCAATTTTATTTGAATGACTTCCTTTAAGTAGTACACGCATTCTAGAATTTTCTTCATCTATAATAAGGTTATCGTTGAAATTGACACTACTGTCATTCTTTTTAATATATTTTTTTGATTCTAAAAAATCATATGCCCATTCTAAAGTTCTTACTCCAGGTCTATACAATTCTCTATCATCTAAATTTTGATGTACAACACTAACATCTTTTTCAGAAAATTGACTGATTTTTTTACCAACATAGGCAATAGTAGTAGTTGCTTCAAATGAGTTAGCAATTTTCATTCCAAGATCTAATGTTGGTTTGGAATATTCCTTACCTCCAATTGCAATTAAGATATTCATAGCGTTACCCAGTAAAATTTTGACATTAAATATAAAATAACAATTGAACTAGTAAACATCAACAGTCCAACTTTAAAAAAAGTTTTTGTGCTAACTAAGCCAGTAGAATAAATAATCATTGCTGTAGGAGATGAAATAACTGTCAGAAATGAAAATCCCGATGCAATAGCAGCTGACAAAGCAAAAGATATATCAGTAGGCTGTAATTCAATTGCCATAGGACCTAATAGTGAAATTGTGGCTGAACTTGTAAAAAAGTTTGCAGTGAGACCTGTTAAAATTGCCATAAAAGGCCAACTAAGATTTAAATCACTTTCAGGCATTAGAGCTAGCATTACATTAAATTTTTCAACCATCCAAGAAGATGCTCCTGTTTCGTTGATTTGAAATCCTAAAGAAATAGTTGCAGCAAATAAAAGTATAACACCCCAATTTGTATTTTTATTAATCACTTCCCATGAGACCATTCCACAAATCATAAAGATTAAAGCACCGCAAAGAGCTATGATACCTAAGCCAAATTGTTCATTAAATAAAAACCAGCAAGTAACAATAAATAAAATGATAATAGAAGAAAAAAGATGGTTGATATTATTTCTGGTATTTGATTTAGCTACCTTCTTTTTATAACCTTGGATTTGAATATTTTTAAGTGTAGTTGGAAAGGCGAATTGTAAAACAAAATAGGCAACAATTAGCTGAATTATTAATATTGGGTAAGCATGCTTCATCCATTCCCAATAATCAATATGAATACTACTAAATTCTTGTAAATAATTAATCATAATCACATTTCGAGCTCCACCAGATGGCGTACCAATAGATCCAATAATAGTTCCATATGCAACAGAAAATAGAGTAAGTAATACAGCATTTCTTCCATCTGTTTGTTTAGTATCAATGTTTTTAACTACCGACAATCCTATAGGTAGCATGATAGCAATTATTGTATGTTCTCCTAAAAAAGAAGAAAGAATTGCAGAAATGGTCATTAATCCTGCTAGAAACAATCTTTTACTTTTACCAAATAGTCGTATGATAACTTTGGCTAACCGTATATCAAGCCCTTGATGTACAATAGCAATAGCAAACATGAGAGAACCCATTACAAATAATACAGCATCGTTCATAAATGATGCAGCAACTACATCTGGCGGTGCTACACCTAACAATACTTGTAGTACTAATGTTAATAATGCTATTGCTGGAAATGGTATTGGCTCAAATGTTACTAATGTAAAAACCATTAATAGAATAATTAAACTATGATATCCAGGAACGGTTAGACCAATTGGGGTGCTTAAGTTCAAGAGAAAAATTGCTAACAAAACACTAAAAACAAACCATTTTTTTTGAGAAAACCAATAAAGCATTGAAGATGAAATTATTTTATAAGACTCGTTCATTGAATCTAATTTATTTAATAAATCAAGAAAAGATAACACTTATGTTATAATTGCTTGACTGGTTCACTGATTCTGACGTAATGTCAAGTCAAGATTTACCTCTATTTTAAATGGTTTTAATATAAAAAAAATATAATGCAATTATTTCCAAGATGGACAAATAATTTTCCTGGAATATTCCTGATAGGTATATTCCTTTTACTATTCTCTTTATCTTCTTTTATTTGGTATTATGGATCACCCTATTACACTGATGTAGGCTACGCGCCAACTCAACCGGTTCCATATAGTCATAAGCTACATGCTGGAGATATGGGTATAGATTGTCGCTATTGTCATGTTGGAGTTGAACAATCTTATTCCGCTGTTATTCCACCTACAGAAACTTGCATGGGTTGTCACACATATGTAAAGACAGATAGTGAAAAATTAAAGTTGGTTAGAGAAAGTTGGGAAACTGGAAAACCAATTGAGTGGATTAAAGTTCATATGCTACCAGAATACGCATACTTTAATCACAGTGTGCATGTCAATTCAGGAGTTGCCTGTATTTCTTGTCATGGAAATATAGCAGAGATGGAAGTAGTATATCAGGTTAAGCCATTGAGTATGGATTGGTGTTTAGATTGTCATAGATCTGATACGCCAGAGATTCGCCCTAAAAACGAAGTAACAAACATGTATTGGACTCCACCAGCAGATTATGATAATTTTGTATCATCTTGGGTAGAGCAGCATGGAGACGAAAGACCTGTAGGAGATTGTCAAAAATGTCACAGATAAAAAATAAATCAAAAGAATTTGTAGATACTAATCAAATTGATCATAATACTGTTCAATCGAATGAATTTGGTTATTGGAAAAGTTTAAAAGATATTTCTTCCTCAGATGATTATGATAATTATTTAAAACAATCTGAACATCATGAAGATAATGGATTATCAAGAAGAAATTTCTTATCTCTTGTTGCGGCATCTGTAGCTCTAGCTGGGTTGGAAGGCTGTAAAAAACCTGTTCAAAAAATTATTCCATATGTAGAAGCCGAGATAGCAACAATACCAGGAATTCCAAAACACTATGCAAGTACAATGCCTTTTAAGAATAATGCTCTTGGAATAATTATTGAGAATCATGACGAAAGACCTGTCAAAGTTGAAGGTAATGAAAAGCATCCTGCATCAATGGGTAAATCTAATTCTTTTTCTCAAGCTACTACATTAGATATGTATGACCCTGACAGATCTAGAGGTGTAAGATTTAATGGCAAAAAAGTAGACTGGTCTGAATACATTAAATATGCTCAGTCATTAAATAGTTCTGATGGAAAAAATTTAGCTATTTTATCACAAGAATCTTCGTCACCTACAATGCAGTATATGCATAGTGAGTTTAAAAAAGCATATCCAAAAGCAGATTGGGTAACCTACGAACCAATTAATAATGAAAACTTATATAAGGGTATTGAACAAGCTTTTGGTAAAAAATTACAACCATTTAATCGCTTAGAAAATGCTCAGACTATTCTTTCCGTAGGATCTGACTTCTTGGGAGTAGAAGATAATTGCGTGTATCATACTCGAAAATTTGCTCAGAATAGAAATTTAGAAGATGAAACAAGCACAATGAATAGACTGTATGTCGTAGAGAGCTTTATGACCCCTACTGGGTCTAGCGCAGATCATCGTTTGAATGTACCTAACCATGAATTTTCTACAGTATTGAAAGAGCTTGCTGGAGAATTAAAAAAATTAGGGTTAGAGATCGATGCCACTCCTATGAAAACACCGAATCATTTATGGATTAAAACTGTAGCCGAAGATTTAATGAAAAATAAAGGCGAATCCATCATTATAGGTGGAAGTGACTTATCACCAGATATCCATTGCTTAATCACGGGTATTAATAATCAATTGAAAGCACCGATTGATTATTATCCATTAAGCAAGGCGCATATTACTTCAATGACAGATTTTAAAGCCTTATGTAAAAAGATGGCAAAGGGTTCAGTAGATAATTTGATTATACTTGGAGGAAATCCAGTATATGATGCTCCCGCTGATTGTAATTTTAAAGCATCCTTAAAGAAAGTAAAGGCTTCGGTTCACTTAAGTAATATTTACGATGAAACATCTAAGCACTGTCAATGGAATATTGCACAAGCCCACTTCTTTGAAACTTGGGGAGATGCGATGACATATGATGGTTATGCAAGTATCATTCAGCCACAAATTAGACCTCTTTTTGATTCAAAGAGCGCAATTCAAGTATTAACTCCAGTAGTTTTCAAAGAAGATAGAAGCTCTTATGATACGGTTAAAAATGTTTGGAAAAGTAGTATTGTAAAAGAAGCTAATTTTGAAAGAAAATGGGAGAAAATTTTACATGAAGGTATTTATTCAAAACCATTATTAAGTAGTAAAAAAGTACGTATTAAAAATAAAGTTACTTCAGCAGTGCTTAGCAAAGTGCAGACACTTGAGAGTAATAAATTTGAAGTAATTTTTGCACCATCTTCTTCTGTTTATGACGGAAGATATGCTAATAATGGCTGGTTACAAGAGATTCCAAAACCAATAACTAGCTTAACATGGGACAATGCTGCTTTTGTCAGCATGAAGGTTGCAAAAAAATTAAATATTAAGAATGGGCAAATGATCGAAATATCAGTTGCAGGTGTTAGTATTAAAGTTCCAGCATGGATTGTACCTGGACAGAATCAAAAAACTATTACACTTGAATTGGGTTATGGTAGAGAATTTTCTGGTAGAATTGGTAGCGGTGTAGGTTTCAATGTATATCCACTAAGAACAAGTTTAAATATGGGATATGCTATGAATGCTGAAATTAAAACACTTAAAGAAACATATCCTTTGGCAAGTACGCAAGAGCACTATGGTCTTGAAGAAGATAAGTTAGCAGCTCCAGGATTCAGCGATCTATCTACAAATGAAGTACAATCAAGGATTCCTGATTTAGTAAAGCAATCAACATTAGAAGAGTACAAAAAAAATCCAGAATTTGTTCAGGATATTGTCGAGTCACACAAACCAGATAAAAAAAGAAGCTGGGCAGATCATTCAATGTACAATCCTGAGCCAGAATATGACTACTCAAAAGGTAATCAGTGGGGGATGTCTATAGATTTAACAAGTTGTACCAGCTGTAATGCTTGTTCTATTGCTTGCCAAAGTGAAAACAATATTCCTGTCGTAGGTAAGCAACAAGTAATGAATGGTAGAGAGATGCATTGGATTCGTATTGATAATTACTTTTCTGGCGATCCTGATAATCCAGAAGTATCCACACAATCAGTTGCTTGTGTACACTGTGAATTAGCGCCATGTGAACAGGTTTGTCCTGTAGGTGCTACTACTCACTCCACAGACGGTGTAAATCAAATGACTTATAATCGTTGTTTAGGTACAAGGTATTGTGCAAATAATTGTCCTTATAAAGTAAGAAAATTTAATTTTTATAATTACACAAGAGATCTACCAGAAGTAGTGCAGATGGCAATGAATCCTGATGTAAGTATGCGCTTTAGAGGAGTTATGGAAAAATGTACATACTGTTATCAGCGTGTAAGCGAAGCTCGCATTAAAGCAGAAAATGAAAATAGAGACCTAGTTGATGGAGATATTAAAGTAGCTTGCGCACAATCATGTCCAGCAGATGCTATTAAGTTTGGAGATATCAATGATCCAAATAGCGAAGTTAGTAAAGCAAAAAGACGTAATCGTGATTATGCTTTATTAGGGCAGCTCGGTACTAGCCCACGAACTACATATCTTGCAAAAATTAGAAATCAAAATCCTAAATTATCTTCAGGCAGTCATCAAGGAGCACATCACTAGATGATGAATAATAAAATAAAGTCAAAAGCAGAAATTCGTGCTGAAAAACTACTTCCCGGTAATCAAGATTTTACTACTTTAACAGATGATATAGCTGGAGTACCAGAACAAAAAAAGACTCCAATTCAATGGTGGCTTTTGTTTGGACTAGCCCTGTCTTTATTAGCTATTTTTGCTGGTAGTGTTGGATTCCTTATATGGGAAGGTACTGGAATCTGGGGTATTAACAATCCTGTATTCTGGGGATGGGCTATTATTAATTTTGTTTGGTGGGTAGGTATTGGTCATGCAGGAACTTTAATATCTGCTATTTTACATCTATTTAGACAAAATTGGAGAAATGCTATTAATCGATTCGCTGAAACGATGACTCTTTTTGCTGTGATTTGTGCATTAGTTTTTCCTGGGATTCATGTTGGAAGAATTTGGGTAGCTTACTGGTTTCTACCAATACCAAATCAGATGGGAATGTGGCCAAATATGAGAAGTCCATTAATATGGGATTTCTTTGCTGTATTCACATACTTTACAGTATCATTGCTATTCTGGTATACAGGATTAATTCCAGATTTGGCAACATTGAGAGATAGAGCAAAAACAAATTTAAAAAGAAAAATTTATGGTTTCTTTGCATTAGGTTGGAGAGGTGGGAACAGACAATGGCAGCATTATGAGCTAGCTTATTTAGTTCTTGCTGGTATATCTACTCCTTTAGTTTTATCAGTGCATAGTGTGGTTAGTTCTGATTTTGCTACCAGCGTTATACCTGGTTGGCATACAACAATATTCCCTCCTTATTTTGTAGCGGGAGCTATTTATTCCGGATTTGGAATGGTGATGACATTATCTATTATAGCAAGAAAAGTATACAATTTAGGGCATATTATAACACTAGAACATCTTGACAAGATGGCACAAATTATGCTATTAACTGGTTGTATGGTTGGTTATGCTTATTCCATGGAATTCTTTGTTGCGTGGTATAGTGGCAATGCATATGAATCATTCGCTTTTGTAAACAGAGCTTTAGGACCATATTGGTGGGGGTACTGGGCAATGATTTTCTGTAATGTTGTTGTACCTCAGTTTTTTTGGTTTGAAAGATATAGAAGACATATTCCATTCTTATTTATCACATCAATATTAGTAAATATTGGGATGTGGTTTGAAAGATTTGTAATTGTAGTTATTACACTTCACAGAGACTTTATGCCAGGTGCTTGGGCAATGTATAACCCAACAATATTTGATGTTTCAATTTACATAGGAACATTTGGATTATTTTTTACAGGATTTTTATTATTTCTAAGATTTTTACCGATGGTATCTATTGCCGAAGCAAAATTAGTATTACCAGAATCTAATCCTCATCATGGGCACGAAGAATGAATACATATGGCGTCATAGCAAGGTTTAATGATCCTGTAGAATTAGTTCATGCTGCAGAAAAGATAAGAGATGCTGGCTTCACAGATTTTGACTGTCACTCTCCATTCCCAATTCATGGTATGGACGATGCAATGGGTCTTAAAAGATCAAAGTTAGGTTATGTGATCGGAGCAATGGGATTAACTGGCGCTTTATTCGGTTTTGGATTACAAACTTGGATTCACTCAATTGAGTATCCAATGAATATTAGTGGAAAGCCATTTTTTGCTTATCCGGCATATGCAATTATTACATTTGAACTTATGGTTCTATTTAGTGCTTTCGGTGCAGTGTTTGGAATGATGTACTTCAATAGTATACCTCGATTCCATCATCCTGTATTTTATTCAGATAAATTTTCTAGAGTCACGAGCGATGCGTTCTATGTTAGTATTGAAATTTCAGATCCCAAATATAATGAACAAGAAGTAAAATCATTTTTAGATAAAATTGGCGGCACAGATATTGAGGTATTAAAAGATGAAAATTAATATATTATTTTTAAGCATTTTCTTTCTATCTGGCTGTTTTAGAGGCGCGAAATTTGAAGAACCTCCAATCCACCTAAATCCTAATATGGATAATCAGCAAAAATATAGATCATTAGAAGAAAGCTATTTTTTTGAAGATGGCTCCACGATGAGAACTCCAATCGAAGGAACTATTGCCAGAGGACAGTATGATGAGAATGCTTCACGATTAACTGGTAAGAATGAGGACGGTTCATACATAGCAAGTAACCCTGTAGCACTATCAGCAGAGGTGCTTGATAGAGGCGAAGAAAGATTTAACATCTATTGCATTGTATGCCATTCGCAAGTTGGAAACGGTAAGGGTATTATTACACAATATGATTATCCTGTTATCCCAGCCAATCTGCATGATGAGCGTATTCGTTTACAGCCTGATGGTGAAATGTATAATACTATAAGATATGGGCTTCGTAGTATGCCTGCATATGGATACCAAATAGAATCAGATGATGTATGGTCTATAGTACATTATGTTAGAGCATTGCAAAGAAGTCAAAATGCTACTTTTGAAGACTTACCAAAAGAAGAACAAGAAAAGATGGCTAAGGAATCATGAAATTAGATTCAAAAACATATAATTATACTTCAAAAAAATCTACTAATCTCATCTTAGTTTTTGCAGGCTTAGTATTATTAATCATGGCTTGGGTTGCCGGCTTTGATTCAAAAGAATTTTATTTTTCCTATCTTACTTCATTCTTTTTTTGGTTAAGTATTATTTTAGGTGCCATGTTCTTTGTATTTGTTCACTATGCATTCTCTGCAACATGGAGTGTTGCGATAATAAGAGTAATGGAGAATACTTTAATGTTAATGCCAATATTTACAATGTTATTTTTTCCAATTATTGCAGGAATGGAGCTACTTTTTAAATGGCTTCCAAACCATAGTTATTGGCTTACCCATAGTTTCGAAGCAGATCATTTGATTCAACATAAATTACCTTTTTTAAACAAAGAATTTTTCTTACAAAGAGCTGTAGCTTACTTTAGTTTATGGAATCTCATAGCATTCTATATTTATTATACTTCAACTAATCATGACGTTACTGGCGATCATAATGCTTTGAAAAAGCTAAAGAATTTTACTATGAGTCCTATAGGAGTATTATTATTCACAAGCATCACTTTTGCAGGCCTTGATTGGTTGATGAGCTTAGATCCGCATTGGTATTCTACAATGTATGGAGTATATACTTTTGCAGGATCATTCTTAGCATTCTTAGCATTCTTAACTTTTACGCTAATCCGCTTAAAAGATCAGGGGTATTTAAAAGATATTGTTTCAGAAGAGCATTTTCATGATCTTGGAAAGTATCTATTTGCCTTTACTGTTTTCTATTGCTATATCGCCGGTGCACAATTTTATTTTATTTGGTATAGTAATATTCCAGAAGAAACTATTTGGTATCTTCATAGATGGGTAGGCTCTTGGAAGACAATAAGTATTTTGCTGATAGTGGGTAAATTTTTCATTCCATTCTTTGCATTAATTTTTAGAGGATCTAAGAGAAATATAAGATTGCTACAATTTATGTCTATATGGATATTGTTTATGCATTATATTGATATTAATTTTATCGTGATGCCAACTTTCCATCATCATGATTTTCACTTTGGAATATATGACCTAGCTAGTATGCTTGGATTTGCTGCTATATTTATTGGTGGATTTAGATATATTATGTCAAGAAGTCCTCTAGTACCGCTCAATGATCCAGAGCTAATACACTCAATTAACCATAGGAATCATTAATTATGAGTAACGAAGGCTATGAAAAAAAAGATATTCCAGTTAAGCCAGTATTGATTGGTGGGTTGCTATTTGTATTGACTGTTATAGTAACAATTGTCCTTCTATATGAATATTATGTTCGAGTGGTTGATGCTAGTATCTATGAATTTAAATTAAGCAAAAAGCCTAAAAAATTAATTGAGTTAAGAAAGTCAGAAAATGAAACTCTCAATAGCTATAAGGTGATCGATCCAGAAAAAGAAATTTATCATATACCTATTGATCGATCAAAAGAGCTATTATTAGATGATCAAAAAAAATAATCTACTTCTCGTTTTTTTATTTTTAAATCATTTCTTGTTTTCGCAAACTTTAAAAGATCAGTTCCCGGCAGATTCACCCATAGATGTTATTGAAAATTTAGGAGATTACATTCCATTAGATACCATATTCAAAGATGAATCTGGTAAAGAGATTATTTTAAAAGATTTATTTGAGAAAAAAATTCCTACTATTCTTACATTAAATTACTTTGAATGTCCAATGCTTTGTACTCTAGTTTTAAATGGTTTGGCAGAATCAATTGAAAAACTAACATTAAATGCAGGTGAAGAATATCAAATTATCACTATTGATATTAATCCAAATGAAAGTACTACATTTGTTAATCAAAAAAAGAGAAACTATATAGCGGGATATAATCTTCAAAATATTAAAAGTGATTGGCATTTTCTAACTGGTGATCAAGAAAGCATAAAAAAAATTGCTGATAGTATAGGATTTATATATTACTATGATGAAGATCGTGATGAATATATGCATCCAGCAGCAATTTCAGTATTAAGTCCAGAAGGAAAAATTTCACGTTATTTATATGGAATTCAATTTTTAGAAAAAGATTTAAAGCTCAGCTTATTAGAGGCAGGTGAAGGAAAAATTGGATCTACGCTTGATAAAATAATTCTTTATTGCTACCATTATGATCCTTATAAAAATACTTATACACTTTTTGCTACCAATGTTATGAGATTAGGAGGTATATTAACTATCATTTTTCTAGGTATTACAATTGTAGGATACTGGAAAAACGACCATAATTTATTTAGGGGATAATAGTAGAAGACATGGATAGATTAACCGAATATTTGTTTCCAAAACAGGTGTCAACCTTTGCTGCTGACATTGATAACCTATTTTATTTTATTTTTTATTCATCAATAGTTCTATTTGCTATTGTTGTTTTAGGTATGATGTACTTAGCAATCAAGTACCGTTTCAAAAAAGGTGACGAAGTCAGGCTTACTAGCAGTAAAGATCATAGCAATATATTGGAAGCCTTATTTTTTATTGTTCCTCTTATATTAGTAAGTATCACATTTGTTTGGGGAATTAAATCTTATTTACAAATGATTATTGTTCCTGATGATGCAATTGAAATTAAAGTCACTGGCCAAAGCTGGTTTTGGACATTTGATTATCCAGATGGAGGAACAACTCTTAATGAACTTGTAGTTCCCTCAAATACCCCTATTAAAATTGTACTCTCTTCAAAAGATGTACTGCACAGCTTTTTCATTCCTGTAATGAGAACAAAGATGGATTGCCTACCAAATAGATATAATGTCATGTGGTTTGATGCACAAGAAGAAGGAGTATATGATATATTATGTACTGAATATTGTGGTACAGGACACTCTCAAATGGGAGCTAAGGTTATTGTTATGAAACCTGCTCAATATGAGGCATATGTTGCAGAGCTTGGATCAGATGATGAAAATATTCCATTAGATGAGCTTGGTGCTAAGCTTTATACCAAAAAAGCATGTAACACTTGCCATACTTTAGATGGCTCTGCTCTTGTTGGTCCTTCATACTTACAGACAAGTCAGATGTGGGGTCAAGAAAGAGTATTTGATGATGGAAGTAGTACAGTAATTGATGATAATTATATAAGAAGTTCTATACTGGAGCCGCAAACCCAAATAGTTGCAGGGTATCAAGGAGTGATGCCGACTTATCAAGGATTACTAAATGATAGAGAGCTAGACGCACTTATTGCTTTCTTAAAATCTTTACAGGAGGATTCTCAAATTTAATTGTAAATTAGGATATATCTATGGCTGAAAATCAAAAACAAAATTATCTTACTCATCCAAAAGGCATAATGTCATGGCTATTAACTCTAGACCATAAGCGTATTGGGTTAATGTATTTATTTGGAGGAATTGCATTCTTCTTTTTAGGTGGAGTTTTGGCATTAGGAATGCGACTTGAATTAGCTGCTCCTGGTAATGATTTTGTATCAAATGATACTTATAACAACATGTATACATTGCATGGAGCAATAATGATCTTCTTATTTATCATTCCGGCTATTCCTGGAGCATTGGGAAATATTTTACTCCCTCTTATGTTGGGAGCTAAGGATGTAGCGTTCCCTCGATTAAATCTTGCTAGTTTTTATATATATACTGTCGGCGCATTATTTGTTATGTACACTATTATTTCAGGGGGAGTTGATACAGGATGGACTTTTTATACCCCTTATTCAACTACAAGTACATCAAATGTGATACCAATGACTATGGGAATTTTTGTCATTGGATTTTCATCTATTTTAACAGGTCTAAATTTTATTGCTACTATTCATAAAATGAGAATTCCTGGCTTAACGTGGTATAAATTGCCACTATTTGTTTGGGCTTTGTACGGAACATCTTTGGTTCAAATTACTGCAACTCCTGTAATTGCTATAACAATGGTATTGTTAATATTAGAAAGATTATTAGGAATTGGAATATTTGATCCTGCACTTGGAGGAGACCCTGTTCTCTACCAACATTTCTTTTGGTTCTATTCTCATCCCGCCGTCTACATTATGATATTACCAGCTTTTGGAATTATCAGTGAGATCATTCCTGTGCATTCTAGAAAGAAAGTATGGGGATATAAGTTCATTGCCTTTTCAACGCTTTCTATTGCATTTATTGGATTTTTAGTATGGGGACATCATATGTTTACATCTGGGCAATCAGTATTTTCACAAATTGTATTCTCATTCATAACCTATTTTGTTGGTATCCCAACTGGAGTAAAAATATTTAGTTGGATGTTAACAATGTATAAAGGTCAGGTATCTTTTACGCCTCCTATGTTGTATGCTTTATCTTTCTTATTCTTATTCACTATTGGAGGGTTAACAGGAATATTCCTTGGTGCTGTAGCTTTAGATATTCATTTACATGATACATATTTTGTGGTTGCTCATTTCCATTATGTAATGCAAGGAGGTACTATTATTGCATTCCTTGGTGGTTTACATCATTGGTGGCCTAAATCAATGGGTACAATGTATAACCAGACTGTAGCAAATATTTGTTGTCTTGGGGTATTTTTAGGATTTAATGGAACATTCTTTCCTCAATTCCTATTAGGTTTGCGAGGAATGCCTAGAAGATACGCTACTTATGATCAGCAGTATGCAGAATTACATAATTACTCAAGTTTTTGGTCAGGAATCCTAGGATTGTCTATATTTATTTCAATTATGAACTTACTATGGTCTTTAAGAAAGAATAATAAGTTAGATCCAGGAACTAATCCATGGGGAGGTATGACACTAGAATGGACACATACTACTTCACCGCCTCATCCTCATAATTTCGAGGAAGAGCCAGTTCTTGAGCATGGTCCTTATGATTACGATAAAGTTATTGTTGAGCCAACATTTAAAAAATGAGCCACGATAATTCATCGCCAAAATTTTTGCAACACCACTTCCATGACGTTGAGCAGCAATACGAAACTGCAAAACTTGGAATGTGGGCTTTTATCCTTACCGAAGTTTTAACATTTGGAGGTTTATTCGTTGCCTATGTTGTGTATCGTTCTTGGTATCCTGAGATGTTTGTTGGAGCAAACTTGCTTCTAGATGTTAACAAAGGATTATTGAATACGATTGTTTTGATTACTAGTTCATTAACAATGGTTCTTGCTGTATGGGCGATACAGAAAAAAAACCAAAAACTATCTTTATTCATGCTTATTGCAACATTTTTATTCGCTTTTATGTTCTTAGGTATTAAATATTTAGAGTATTCTCATAAGTTCGAAGTAGGACAATTACCAGGAGAATATTACAGTTATATGGGGCCTGAAATTGCCCATCTTAATAATCCACATATCTTCTTCAGTATCTATTTTATTATGACTGGACTACACGGGTTGCATGTTGCAATTGGTATGGGATTAATTGCATGGTTAATTTATGCAACAGCAAAAGGAAACTTGAATTCTGAATATTATACTCCAATGGAAATGATTGGTATTTTTTGGCATTTAGTTGATTTAATCTGGATTTATTTATTTCCATTATTTTACTTAATATAGGATTATTATGTCAGAACATCATATAACGCCATTAAAAACATATTTAGCAGTTGCTGGAACATTATTCTTTTTGACAGTAGTTACTGTCTGGGTATCCTATTTTGATTTTGGATCATTTAATATTGTTATTGCTATGGGCGTTGCAACGTTGAAGGCTAGTATAGTAGCATTATTCTTTATGCATCTTTTATGGGATGATAAGAAAAATTTAACAATGTTTGTTATGTCTTTAATGTTTCTTGGAATATTTATTACAGTTACGCTTTTGGATACTGGTTTTAGAGGGGGAGTTAATTCGGAAGTAGAATCTCCAATTAATAATCGTGCTGCTTTTTATGATTCTTTACCTCTTACTGATACTCATGGACATCCTGTTGATGAGCATAGTGCTGATCATCATGGAGAGGGTGAGGATCATCATTAAATGAAAAAACAGCTTTTTTTTAAATCTGCTGTAGTTTCAACTATCCTATCTTATTTATTAATTTTTGTAGGGGGACTGGTACGTGTATCGGGTTCTGGTATGGGTTGCCCTGATTGGCCTAGATGCTTTGGTCGATGGATTCCACCTACTAACGTTGATCAAATACCATCCTATATCGATCCTACAGCATTTAATATTGTATTAGCTTGGATTGAGTATGGTAATCGCTCTCTAGGAGTTTTAGTAGGCTTTTCAATTATAGTATTGAATATTATAGCAATATATTATTTTCGAAAAGAAGCGAAGCTTTTTATATCTGCAATTTTATCTTTGATCTTAGTATTAGCGAATGGAGCATTAGGTGCGATTGTTGTTTCCTCAGTCTTAAATCCTTTCCTAGTAAGTTTACACATGATCTTAGCACTTATGTTAGTATCAGTATTGAGCTATGCATGTATTGAATCCTATAAATTAATTCATGTAGAAAAATTCAAAAATTTAGAAGGCAATAAAACTCTTTCTAATAGCTTAATTCTTTTATGGATACTTATCTTTGTGGAGATTCTTTTAGGAACTGGCATTAGAACTAATCTTGAACTTGTTTCTATTGAGAATCCACTACTATCAAAAGGAGAATTATTAAATGCTCTAGACTCATATAAGTATTTTCATTCTTTCTTAGGATTTACATTACTTTTTTTAAGTATTTATATTTATACAAAACTAAGGAACAATAGTTTATACATAGTAAAATTTTTAGGCATATTTATCCTTGGAATGATCATAATCCAAATCTTCTTAGGAGAAATGATGGTATTCTTTGAACTACCTCAGTTAGCAAGGCTCTTTCATACATGGGGTTCATCTTGGCTTGTTGGTGTAATAATTATATTGTATAATTGCACCAGTAATGAGCAATCTAAATAAAAAATTAATAATTGCATTTTTTTCGGTTTTTATTCTAGGTATCATTGGATTATTTACAATAGATCAAGCTACACAGTCTAGAATAAATAATTTACCATTGATAACTGAAATCCCAGCTTTTGAATTAGAAAATTTTGACGGTAAATCATTTACTGAAGCAAATTTAGATAACCAGATTACTGTAGCTAGTTTCATTTTTACTCAATGTGAAGGTGCATGCCCAATTATGTCAACAAATATGGGATTATTACAAAAAAGATTTGCAGAATCAGATGAGTTACAGTTTATTTCTATTACAACAGATCCTGATTATGACTCTGCTGATGTCTTAAGAGAGTTTTCAAATAAATATAGTAATAAAAATAATTGGTTTTTCCTTAGAGGAAGTATTGATAATGTAGTTGAGTTATCTCAAGATGGATTCTTTTTATCTGCAAGCTTATTGCCATTAGGACATTCTACAAGACTTATCTTAATTGATAAAGATAGAAATATTAGAAAATATTATGAAGGAACTGTTGATGCTAATATTGTAGAGCTGCAAAATGATATTGTCACTCTTATTAAGCAAGGCTAGACATGATTCAAAATTTAATCGAGTTGACAAAAGTTAGGATTGGGTTTCTAGTGCTTACCACAACTGTTATTGGATTCTATCTTGGTGCACAGGGTTCTTTTTCATCTTCTTTACTACTTTATACTATTATAGGTACATTATTTTCATCAACGGGCGGTTCAATTATAAATAATGTTATTGAGGTTGATTCAGACAAAAAAATGGATCGCACAAAACATAGAGTCCTTCCAACAAAAAAAATATCCGTTAAGTTTGCTTTATTTTTAGGCTTATCATTTATCGTATTAGGCTTATCTGTCCTCTATTTGAAAGTAAATACTCTTACTGCACTATTATCAAAATTTTCATCTACATAGCTATAAGTAATTGTATCAAATCTCTCGACATTAATTCTAATTTCAGGTAACGACAAGCAACCTTCTGAGTCAACACAAGAACCAGTTCCTTCCTCAATTTTACCATTCATAAATACTAAAGGTGTATCACATTCTTCAGTATGGGTTATATCTACTACAAACAGTCTTTTATTAATTCCAATCTGATTACATGCCAATCCAATCCCATCAAATTCATACATAGTGTCAAATAGATCATTAATTAGACTATCTACGTTTGAAAAATCTGTTATATCAGTACATACTTCTCGTAAAGCTCTATGCCCATAAGTAACTACTTTTTGAACTGCCATTTTATTCTTTATCTTCTGAATTTTTTAATCGAGATACAGCTGTAATATCTACAGTAAGCTCACTATTATTAGAGACGCGAATAGTAGCCTTGTTATTCCTTACTTGAAGAATTTTTCCATGAATACCTCCAATAGTCACAATACTATCACCCTTTTTTAAATTCTTTTGAAGATTCTTTACGTCCTCTTGTTTTTTATTATTTGGTCTTAAAATGAAATAGTACAAGACTAAAAATATTAAAAAGATTGGTAGTTGCGCAAGAAAGGCGTCAAAAAATGACACTTCAGATTGTTGAAATATTAATTTATTTGTTATCATACAGCAAAGTTAGTTTAGCTATGCTCTTTTAACAAGCGCATTAGAAAAGGTTTTATTAAGATAAATAATATGATAGATAATAAAATATTAGAAAAAATGAGCAGAGATCTAAATAAACTATCATCATACTTAAATACAATAGAATGAGTACCTTCATTTAATAATAAACCCCTAAGTACTCCATTAGTTTGATATATTTTAACTTCTTTATTATCAATGATTGCCTTCCATCTTTCAGGATAATTTATTTCACTTAGAACTAAAAAAGCTTTTTCTGAAGATACGGTAACATCTATCAAGATCTTGTGGATATCCCATTCCAAATTAACAACTTCACCCTTAGAAAATGATTGTGACTCTATGTCTTTAACAACAGCAATATTTTCAGAATCAAAGGCGCTAGCTGTTAAGTAGTTATACAAATTTTGATCTTCTTTAATAATATTTTTTACAAACCAAGCTCTCGGAAGATTATTTTTTAACTTGTAGATATTTAAATCAATTGTACCGAATGCAGAGTTGTAAGGAGTATTCATTGATAGCTCAAAATCTTTATGATTTAGCTCAACTGGACTTAATAAATATTTAACATTTAAAAACCTTAGCACTGGGATGGATAATAAGTTGTTTGTGTTATTTAACAAATCTGTATAGTGTCTAAATTTAGCAGGATGATAACCTCCTACTGATTGGATACCATGAAACTTTAATTTAGGATCTTGAAATAGTTCACCTGCAGCATAAATTCTATATACATCTAAATCTTTTTTTAAAAACCTAATTGCATCATCCTCTTCAAAAAACGAATTGAACTTTTCTGTAGATATTATTTGTGATTTTTTTGAGCTTTTTTCAGAAGGAGAAATGATATTTTTATCAATTCTATAAATATCAATTATAGATATCAATAGGAACACAAATACAATGGTTTTTGATTCTAATTTTTTGAGTTTATCTATACTTAATAAATCTTTGATTATGTCTTTTAAACCAAAAGCAGCCAGTATGTATAAGCTGAAGTTTGATATGATAAGAATCATACTTGGTACTCTAAAGTTGCTAAAATAAGGAAAGAAAGAATAAAAGAAATCATAGATAAGATTAAAATATTTTCCAAAAGATAGTAAAACTGATAAAAGTAAAATACTTATAAAGAAAATTTTCTTTGTATTGATTTTGACTAAAGAATATAGAGCAGAGATCAGTACAAAGAATCCGACATAATTGGGATAATCAGTAAAAGGCATATACCCAGAATAAGATGACCCTCCAAAGCCATAATAATAAGGGAGAATATATGTTAATAATTCTTTTGGATGCATAGACCAATTAGTAGCATACTGATAATGATTTTCTCCTCCAGATCTAATGGAATTACTTAGATAATCTAGAGATGGATAATAAATATGTGACGCCAGTAAAAACGCAAGCCCACATGAAAGCATGAAATATATTAGATACTTTTTTTTATTATCTTTTTTTTGAATTAAAGAATAAAGAAAATATGCTCCGGCTAGCATACAAGAGTAATATGCGATCTGTACATGACCTCTCTGTAGCTGAAATCCTATTAAGATTGCTAGCAGAGCTAGAGATTCAATCGATATAGAATCTTTTAATCTGTTAACACCATATAAAACCCAAGGGATATAGGCTGCAGTCATCATTTGACTACCATGACCAAAAACTATCATTGTAATCATATAGGGATTGAGCATCCAAAGTAGGCCTATTGAGAATGATATTGATTTTGAAATCTTAAATTGGTTTAAAAATAAGTACATCCCCACTCCAGTAAAGAGGAGGTGAATTAATTGGATATTAATATCAGAAACTCCAACACCAATCATCAGTCTCGTTGGAAAATATAATTCATTAACATATGTAAATGCTTCCATAGTTGGCATACCAGAAAAAATCCATGGTTGCCATAAAGGCCAATGACCAATCTTTGTCTTATAAATATCTAATATATGATTGACAGAATAAGGATTAAGAGTATCTCCTGATCCAAACATATTATTATAAAAAATTACAGGATAGAAAAACAGAATAACGCATAAAACGTAAATGAAGATCAATAAGTATTTGTTCATGATTGATTAAATATTTTTTTCTTTAAACTATCAACCATTTCTTTATCTTCTTTATCTATACCTAAAATTATATAAAAAAAGAAGTATCCAATAAATACAATAATAATGGATAGCAAAAGATAGAAAAAAAGATTTAGAAGTGATGATGAATAATCTATTAAGCCGAGTATATATTTTTTTGAAAGAAAAATTAACCCTACAGTTAAAGCTCCAGATACTATAGGCTTAATTAGCTTCAGTGAAAAAACATTTAAATTTAGTATATAGTAATTTTCAAAGAACCTTAGACAGCTTATTATAAATAAGGCGATTGTAGTCGCTAAAGCTGCTCCAACAATACCATAATCAGGAATTAAAAT
>AQSA01000013.1 GCA_000402815.1 Candidatus Neomarinimicrobium atlanticum
AAGGAGCGAAGATGGGTTAAACCTGGTGTTGCTAATTCTGATTTAGCCTTACCAGCATGTCAAGAAGCAATTCAAAACGCTGGAATTAGTCCAGATGATATAGACGCAATTGTTGTAGGAACAGTAACCTCAGATTTTAATTTTCCAGGCATGGCACCAATCATTCAACAAAAATTAGGAATCTCTGCTCATGTCCCTGCTTATGATATAAGTGCAGCATGTTCAGCTTTTATATATTTGTTAGAAATTGGTGATCAGTATATAAAATCTGGAAAGTACAATAATATACTACTTGTCGGATCCGACATAATGTCTACAATCATTGAAAGAACACCGGAAGGTCGTGCGACAGGAGTNTTATTTGGTGATGGATCTGGTGCAGTTGTANTACAAGCTTCAANTGATGATAGCGGCATTTTATCTACACATCTATTTGCTGATGGTAAAGGAGTTGAGCATTTAGGAGCAAAGGCACCTGGATCATTTTTTAACCCTTTAAGAATAGATGAACAGATTGTTGCAGATAGACATCANTTNCCAGTTCAAAATGGTAGAGAAGTATTTAAGAATGCGGTAAAAAGAATGCCAGAATCAATTGAAGTAGCTCTCAAAGAAAACAATCTAAAGATTGATGATGTAAAATTAGTAATTGCACATCAAGCTAATAGGAGAATTTTAGAAGCTTGTGCAAAGCGAATGAATTTGCCTATAGAAAAAATGTTTATCAATATTCACAAATATGGAAATACAACAGCCGCAACTATTCCAATTGCAATCTGCGAAGCTTTAGAGCAGAATAAATTTACAAAAGGCGATACCATAATATTGACTGCTTTTGGGGCAGGATATACATGGGCATCTGCTGCAATCCGCTGGTAATTAAATGTTTAATTTTTCAAATATAGCTAAGCTAATTAAAGATAATCAATTACCTCTGTTGATTTTTCTTGGTTTATCAGTAGCTATTTCCCTGACATTCCCAACGGGATTTTCTATACGCTATGCTTATCAATTAGATGATATTGCAACAGAACCTATTATTGCACCATTTGATTTTGGAGTATTAAAAACAGAACAAAAATTAGATAAAGATTTAAGTGAAGCTAAGGAATCTGTACCGTATAGTTTTAATCGAGATCAAGAATTTGTTGATAAACAAATNTCCCAGATCGATACCTTTTTTGTCTACTTAAGTGATATAAATGACTCTCATAATCAATATATTACATCTCAAGATTCATTATATAAATATAGATATGAACCTGAATTTGAAAGTTTTCAAAATAGTTTTATAGCAGATAGCACAACATATGTTACTCTGTATAATGCATTCTTGCAGCAGTATTCTTTTCAAATAGAAAAAGATCAATGGGANCAATTACTAGGTATTACTGGAGAATTATCCGAAGAAATTAATCTTGATAGCTTTAAAAATTCAATCAAACAGATAGCCTTAAATCGCTGGGCAGAAGGGTTGCTCGATGAACCGCTTATAAATATTGAAAGTTT
>AQSA01000014.1 GCA_000402815.1 Candidatus Neomarinimicrobium atlanticum
CAATTACTAGGTATTACTGGAGAATTATCCGAAGAAATTAATCTTGATAGCTTTAAAAATTCAATCAAACAGATAGCCTTAAATCGCTGGGCAGAAGGGTTGCTCGATGAACCGCTTATAAATATTGAAAGTTTAGATATTAGTATTGTTCAAGGTGGTGAGCTTGTTATTAGTCCTGTTAAAAATTTTAATGATATTGAAGCTGCATGGAAAAAAAATAAAGAAGAAGTAAATGCTATTTACCAAGATGAACTTGATATTAAATCNATTCTTAGTTATGAGCTAATTAATGAGTTTACAAAGCCAAATATCTTATTTGATAAAGAACTCACTCTCAAGCGTCAAAAAGAAAGATTAGATAGAGTATCTAGATTCCAAGGTACAGTTTTAGCAAATGAGCTAATTGTCGATACAAATAATCGTATTACAGAAAGCGTATTATTAAAGTTAAAGTCCTTACAATTTGAATCAGGTCGTCGTTTGGGATATGAGAAAGCAACAGATAAATTGAGAGAGTATTTAGGGGCCTTTTTTGTAGTTTCAATTCTACTATTTTCCTTATTCTCATTCTTTTTTATTTATCGCAATCACTATTTCAGAGATTATAAAATTTTAATTCTAATCAGCTTATTAATGTATGGAATAATTTTCTTTGCATGGATTGTACAGAGCTACCAGTTGCCCGTATATATTATTCCAATTGCTATGATTTCTATGTTACTGACAGTTCTGTTGGATGCGTCAGTTGCAATTATGATTTCCACCATATTAATTCTCCTAATTTCTTTACTAATTGGTAATGACTTAGATTTTGCAATTATACAATTTTTTATATCTTTAATGTCAATCTTTAGTGTTAGAAGACTAAGAAAGCGTCGTCAAATTATTATGACAATGTTGTTGCTAGTTTTTTGTAGTGTGTTTGTTTTCTTTTCTGTGATGTTATTTAAAGGGATTGACTTCTTAGACTATAATTATTCAAATGTAGGCTACTTAGCCTTAGCAAGCTTTTTATGCCCTATTTTATCTTTTGGTTTGGTACCTTTATTTGAGCCTTCCTTTGGCATTACAACTGATCTAACATTAATTGAGCTCCTAGACTATGATCAGCCATTACTAAAGAAATTAATGGAAGATGCACCTGGTACCCATACCCATAGTGTTAAAGTAGGAACCTTGGCAGAATCCTGTGCTAATGCAATTGGAGCAAGAGCTCTTTTATGTAGAGTGGGAGCATATTATCATGATATTGGTAAAATTAAAAAACCTGAATATTATGCAGAAAATCAAATAGGCGTTAATAAACATNATTCTATTAGTCCTCATATGAGTGCAAAAATTTTGAAGCAACATGTAACGGACGGAATAGAGCTTGCAGATGATTATGGAATACCGTCAATTGTAAAAGAATTTATAGAAACTCATCATGCTACAAATAGAATGGAATTTTTCTATCAAAAAGCACTTTCTGAATCTGATAACCCTGAAACGGTAGATGAAAAAGAATTTAGATACCCTGGTCCTAAGCCAAGTACAAAAGAAACAGCAATTGTAATGATTGCAGAAGCAATTGAAGCCCAAGCAAATTCTATTAAAAATCCAACATTTGAAAAATTTGAATCAATGATTGATGAAGCTATTAAGGGACGTTTGCAAGATGGNCAATTAGATGAATGTCCTCTAACTATGAGTGATTTACAAAAAATCAAGGGNCGTCGCGACGGGAAAGAAGGTTTATTACCTGTNCTGTCAGGCCTTTATCATTCTCGTCCAGAATATCCTTCTAAAAAAGATGATTGATTTAGTCGTAAGCAAAACTAANGATAGTTATCAGTATGATACTCAATCAATAAAAGATTTATGTNAATTGNTATTAAACGATTCTTGCTATGAATCTATATCGCTAAATATCATTTTTACTGATGACAGCCATTTAAGTAAGCTAAAAGTAAAATACTTCAATGAAGATGTACTAACCGATGTACTGGCATTTCCTATGGAAAATGACACAAAGTTAGAATCAGAAATTTATATTAGCTATGATAGAGCANTAGCAAGTAGCAAGGAATTTAAAGTCTCTTTGAATAGTGAANTGGTTAGATTAATAGTGCATGGTATACTTCACTTATTAGGCTACAGAGATAATAATGATNAATCGAAAAAAATTATGTTTGACAAACAAGAAGCAATAGTAGAAAGCTGCAAAATTAAAATAGTATGAGCAANACCGATCAAAAGCTAAAACAACTTATAGAACTTGTTGAAAAATTAAGGGCACCGGGTGGCTGTGATTGGGATCGAAAGCAAACNCCTGAAACGTTAATTCCATATTTGTTAGAAGAATCTCATGAAGTTGCAGAAGCTATACTAGATAATGAACCTTCACTGCTAAAAGAAGAATTGGGAGATTTACTACTTAATATTGTATTTCAAGTTGTTTTAGCAAATGAAAAGAATGAGTTCAGTATGGATGAGGTAATAAGCGATATAAATGAAAAAATAGTTACTCGTCATCCGCACATATTTAGCGATGAAAGCGATAATAATCAATTTTCAAAGCAGAAGTGGGAACTAAATAAAAAGAAGCAGAAGAATAGAGATTCCATCTTAGATGGCATCCCAAATTCTTTATCACCATTAATCGTATCTCATAGACTGCAAGATAAATCTGCTGCAGTTGGTTTTGAATGGGATTCAATCAATCAAGTTATTAGNAAAATAGACGAAGAGCTTGATGAGCTAAAATTGGGTATTAAGAAAAAAGATCAAACTAATATAGAAGAAGAAATTGGAGACTTATTAACAACAATAGTTAATTTATCACGATTTTTCAATATTTCCTCTGAACTAGCACTTAAAAAAGCTAACAAGAAATTCTATCACAGATTCACTCAATTAGAAAAACTAGTATTGATGGATAATAAAATTATCAGCAATTTATCGCTAGATGAATTAATGTTATATTGGATAAAAGTTAAAAATGAAGAAAAATAAAATCATAGGAATAACATTTGGATCATTTGATTTATGCCATTATGGACATGTATTAATGTTCGAAGAGTGTAAAGAGTATTGTGATTATTTAATTGTAGGTGTTCAGTCAGATCCTTCAATAGATCGCCCAGAAAAAAATTCACCAATTCAATCCCACAAAGAAAGATTGGGTTTGGTTAGCTCTATTAAATTTGTCGATGAAGTAAGATCTTATACCACTGAAAGCAGTCTGGTTGAATTACTTCAAGAGATTAATCCTGATGTTAGAATATTAGGAGCTGATCATAAAGAAAAAAAATTTACAGGACATGAATTAGAGATTAAGTGTATTTTTAATTCTAGAGATCACGGTTATTCTACTAGCGAACTCAGAAAAAGAGTTTATAATGCTGAGAAAAATAAACTTATCTAGTCAGATTATAAAAAATAATACTTGATCCAACTTTAAAAAATTCTTCATTTTCTTCCTGCCAATAATTTATTAAGCTAGTATTTTTAATAGCAAGAATAGATAGTTTTTTATTGATAAATATACCTTCTAATTCCAAGCTTATTTGATCAAGATTAATATTAAAAGGATTATCTAAAAATAGCTCGTCTAATGAAAGTGATTTCTTTTGTGATTGAGGTAATATTTTATCCAAGAAAATAGAAAACGTATAGTCAGACGTGATATTATCTAATATTAATAATCCGCCCTGTTTTAAATGATTTTGCAATAAAGAGACATCATCATTATTTAATTTTAGATAGTCATTATTGCAGACTAATATGATGGGATAGAATGATATGTTATTGCTAGATATAGTAATATTATTATCTACAGATAACGAAATATTTGCTCTCTTATCAAGATAATTAAGCATATTGAGTGTAGATGTTTTGTCGCATTCACCCATCAATAACATTTTTTGATTCTGAGCGAATAAAGCGGACTGAAAGAAGATAATTAGTACTATAAATATTGTTATAAAGTTTTTCATCATTATTAAGAATTTAGGTTTTAATTTTCTTTAAATGAACAAACAGAAATCAATTCTTAAAATTTTATTTTTTCTATCAATTACTTTCTTGTATTCTCAGGATAAGGATTTTGAAAAATCTATTTCAAATACCGAGAAGCAAATTAGAGAACTGCAAAGAGCAATTAGTCAAAATAATAATGAAATTTCAANTCTAAAAAATAAAGCTCAACAATCAAGCAACATACTATCAATTACCAAAAGAAATATCAGAAACTCTCAAAANTTGATTAAAGCCTATAATAAAAAAATAGATTTATATAATAAGCAAACTACTAATCTTAAAAATGCTATCGCCGCCAATAACAGTGAAATGGAATTAATAAAAAAACAATATGCAGAGCGTTCAATTAACTTATATAAAAAAAAGAATCAGGAATTTAGAGGTTTAATTTTTAATTCAAATAGTCTTAACCAAATGGTCTACAGGATTAAGTATTATAATATTATTTCTGATCTGAATCAAAAGACTGTAGATAAGCTAGCTCAATCACAATTTTACAATAATAAAAAGAAGCAAGAAATTGCAGCCCTATTAAAAGACACCGATAAAAATAAAGTATTAAAAAATAATGAGCTTCAATCATTAGATAGAACAAAAAGGTACCAAGAAAAGCTATTATCTGATTTAAAGAAAGAGGAAGCGTCAATAAAGAAAGAAATAGATAAGCAAATAAATCAGATTAATGCATTGGANANATTGCGTAANACCATTATAGAATCAAAGAAAAAATATGATGAAGAACAATTAGCAAAGCTAAAAACAATTAAAACNGACATAAAAAAATATAAGGGCAAATTAATTTGGCCTGTAGATGGAAAAATTGTAAAAGGCTTTGGCCCGCAATGGAACCCTAAACTAAATACNACTTTAGATAANCCTGGTATTGATATTGCAGCTAATTCCACTNCGNCAGTAAAGAGTGTATTTGANGGNCTAGTNACAACAATNACATTTATTTCTGGNTATGGAACGACAGTAATTATTGATCATGATGATGGATATTTTACAGTATTTACTCATNTAGAAAATTTATTAATTAATGAAAATATGATTGTTAAAGAAGGTCAAGAGATTGGCTTTGTTTCAAATAATAATATTATACACTTTGAAATTTGGGGGAATAATCAAAAATTAAACCCAACACAATGGATAAAAAATGGATATAAGTAANTTACAACCTGATTCTTGGAGTCATNTTCANTCTATTGTNTCTAAAGATAGGNTAGGAAATGCATATTTAATTNATGGGCCAAGNGGTTCNGGTAAGGAAGCATTTGCNTTNCAGTTTTGTAGCTTAATNACNGGATTTNAATTAAATGAATTTATTAACAACCCAGATATATTCCTTATTGTGCCNGGTGACAGTGATTTTTATAAAAAATTATTTAAAAGCTCNAAGATGGATCAAAAAGAATACCAAGAGTGGAATAGNTATTGGAAAGAAAAATTAGTTTTCCCATTAAAGAAAAATAAACTCTCGAATAGTAAGCGTATACCTATAGAAGTATTANAAAATCTTAAAAAGAATATATTCTTTAAATCTGANCATAAGAAAGTTGTNGTGATTTTTGATGCGCATGCATTATCAGAAGGCTCTGCTGANTCAGCAAATGCNTTATTAAAGATTTTAGAGGAACCACCAAATANNACNTCATTTTTATTAGTAACAGATTCAATTAATAATATTANACCNACTATCGCNTCAAGATGTCAAACGATTAANATACCAAGAATCAAATNGGANAATTTATCAGACATTATTAANAGAAAGAAAAATTTTGATGTAGATATTTTATCATTTTTGTCNAANAANAANTTAGAAAAAATAGATTTGTTAGATGAGTATTCTAAAGATTTAATAATAGANATAATNAATAAATANATTGATTGTATTCAATATCATACCNCNGAATCAGTTTCTTTATTTTGTGAAGATATGCTATTACACTATAANAGTAAGAGAGAAATTTTTCATCTAGAATTGGATATTATTAAGAAATGGNTTGAATGTACATCTATGATTAGAGAATCAATTNCTATNCCATTTCATTGGAANNACTTTGCTGATTTATCACAAGATTTCNTNGTTAAGAATGAAAATGCTAATATGTTAGATTTGTTGAAAGAAATTGAAAAATGCTTAAGTAATTTGAANTCAAATANTGCNCCAAAAATATCAATAATGAATATGATTATTAATAGTCATAAATCTTTAAATTAGANTATGAAAAAATATTNTATAACAACNCCAATATATTATGTAAATGATAAACCTCATATTGGNCATGCATANACTACTATTTTAGCAGATACTTTATCGAGGTTTAGAAGTATNATTGGTGAACAATCTTTTTTATTAACAGGNTTAGATGAGCATGGTCTAAAAGTGCAGCAAGCAGCTGAGAAAAATAAAGTTTCTCCAGAAATTCATTGCGATCTAATGGCTCCAGCATTTATNAATTTGTGGGAGAAATTAAATATAAATTATTCAGATTTTNTACGAACGACAGAACAGCGTCATAAAAGAGTCGTACAAAATATTTTAAATCAAGTATACGAAAATGGAGATATTTATCAAGATGAATATGAAGGATGGTACTCTATATCTGAAGAAAGATTTATAACAGAAAAAGAGGTAGAAAGCGGTCTTTTTGGAGAGGTAAAAAAAATTAAAGAAAAGAATTATTTTTTCAGAATGAGTAAGTATCAATCAGAGTTAATTGAAAAAATTACAAGTGATGAACTATCTATTCAGCCTAAAAGTAGAAAAAACGAAGTATTAGGGTTCTTAAAAAAAGATTTATCTGATTTATGTATATCGAGGCCAAAATCTAGACTAGAATGGGGTATTGAGATTCCATTTGATAAAGATTACGTAACCTATGTATGGTTTGATGCCCTTATTAATTATATTTCAGCACCAAAGTACTCAGAAGATAATAAGATTTTTGATTCACATTGGCCAGCTGATGTTCATCTAATAGGTAAGGATATTTTAACTACCCACTCAGTATACTGGCCTACAATGTTAATGTCATTAAATATTCCATTACCAAAAGCTATTTTTGCGCATGGTTGGTGGTTAACAGATGAAAAGAAAATGAGTAAGTCTCTTGGAAATGTTGTTAATCCTTTGATGTTGATTGATGAGTTTGGTGTAGATGCAGTAAGATATTACTTGATGAGTGAAATGGTATTAGGCCTTGATGCTACTTTCTCAATGGACTCTTTTGTTAAAAAATATAATAGCGATTTAGCAAATGACTTAGGAAATCTAGTAAGTCGAGTATGTACATTAATCAGTAATAATTTTGATGATAAGATGCCAAAATATAATACTAAAGACAGTGTGCTAGCAAAAGGCTTTAGCGATATAAATATGAAGGNAAAACTCGACAATTTTAAAGTGGANGGCCTTATTGGTGATATTATGAGCTTTGTAAGATCTGTTAATGGTTATATGGAAAAAAATCAACCATGGAAGATTGTTAAAGAAGATAAAGAAGCGGCAGGGCATGTGCTATATCATGCAGCCGAATCTTTAAGAGTCGCCGCCATAATGCTTTCTCCGGTTATGCCGGAAAAATCTCAAGAAATTATGATAGCTCTAGGAGCTACAGAATTTAAATTAGATTGGGCAGGCCTAAAGCCTGGTGATAAAATTTCTAAAGGAGACCCAATNTTTCCGAGAATTGTCCAATGACATTAATTGATACGCATGCTCATCTATACTATGATGATATGTACAATAATTTGGATAAGGTTTTAGATGANGCTCTTAATAATGGAGTAGAAAAAATNGTATGTATTGGAACGGACTTAAATACATCAAAGCAGTCCGTTGATATAGCGGATAAATATGATAGTGTTTATGCTGCAGTAGGTATTCATCCTCATGATTCAAAAGATGTAAGTAAAGATTATATAAAAGATCTTGAGACGCTTGTNCATAGCAGTGAAAAGGTAGTTGCTATAGGTGANATAGGTATTGATCATTATAGGAATANATCACCAAAAGATATTCAGCAAAAGGTCATGATAGAGCAAATGGAATTAGCTAATTCATTGTCATTACCAATCATTTTTCACAATAGAGATGCNGATAAAGATATCTTAGATATTCTTAAACATCATCCTTTTAAGAGAGCATTAGCACANTGCTATTCNAGCGATCTAAGCTTTGCTGAAAAGTTGCTAGATCTAAATGTATTATTATCTTTTTCGGGTAATGTAACTTTTAAAAATTCTATTAATCAGTCTGCTATTCAAAATATCACGCTTAGAGACTTTGTTTTAGAGACAGATTGTCCTTTCTTAGCTCCTCAACCATATAGAGGAAAGCCAAACGAACCAAAGNATGTTAAAGATATAGCAACATTCATATCAAATTTACTCGATATTGAATTTGAAGANATAGCTATGCAAACGACAAAAAATGCTGAAAACTTTTTCAAAATATAATGGTGTTTGCAAAGAAAAAATGGGGGCAAAATTTTTTAGTTGATAATAATCTTCTAGAAAAAATTATAAAAACAATTAAGGTTAATAATCAAGAAAATGTCCTAGAGATTGGCCCAGGACAAGGCGCTTTGAGTGAAAAAATAGTNGACGTAGCAAAAAGCCTTTCAATGGTTGAGATAGATCCTGACTTAATTAAAGTATTACAAGTTCATGATAAACTATTAAATCTAGATATTATTAATGAAGATATTTTAAAAGTAGACTTGAANAGCTTAAAAATTAATTCTCCTGTTGTAGTGGGTAATATTCCATATAATATTACATCACCTATCATTTTTTGGCTNATAGATCACTTTGATCACTGGGACAGAGCATATTTAATGGTACAAAAAGAGGTTGCGCATAGATTGACNGCAAAGATAGGCACAAAAGACTATAGTAGGGTNACTGTTATGACAGGCTTGTTTTTTAATATCAATATATGTTTTACTATNTCTCCTAATGTCTTCCTCCCAAGGCCAAAAGTTCAATCTGCATTTATTTCTATTGAAAAAAGACCAGATTTTANTAATNAAAACGTTAATATTAAAAAATTTAGTCAAGTAGTTAGAATGGCCTTTAANCAAAGAAGGAAAATGCTCAGAAATTCATTATCTACACTTAATATTGATTTGGATAGTTGTAAAATAGATTTTACCAGAAGACCTGAACAGTTAACTATTGACGAATTCATCGATATTTCTAATAATATTATATGATAATTGGCATTTCTCATTTTTATCGTTAAGTTTCCCCACTATGATAGAAGTAAATATAAAAGACAATGAATCGCTTGAAAGAGCATTAAGACGTTTCAAAAAGAAATGGGAACGCTCTGGTGTGCTTAAAGATGTAAAAAGAAAAGCCTTTTACGAGAAACCAAGTGTCACAAAAAGAATTGCGAAAAAACAAACTATTCGNAGAGCTATTAGACTAGCAAAATTCAATAATTAGTCTGATAACTCCTCTTTCTATTTTCCAAAAAATGTTCTAATCTCCGATATGCTTATAAGAAGTGCATCAGGACTCAGAGGTATNGTCAAAAATGATTTTAGCCCTCAAATGATTGAGCAGTATNTTGCATCGTTNATTTCTAATCAAAATATTNGTTCATGTGTCATTGGAAGAGATGGTAGNNCTTCAGGTAAGGATATAGCCCAATGGGNTACAAATGCCTTAACCAAATATGGAGTAAGAGTAGACAATTGTGACTTAGCTACAACTCCAACTATGCAATTGATGACAGAAAAAGATAAATATGATGGTGGGATTGTTATTACAGCAAGTCATAATCCAATAGAATATAATGGTTTAAAATTCCTTCAAAGTGACGGTACTTTTTTATCACCAGATCAGTGTAAAATACTTTTTGAATCTGTTGATAATAATCTT
>AQSA01000015.1 GCA_000402815.1 Candidatus Neomarinimicrobium atlanticum
TAGAATATAATGGTTTAAAATTCCTTCAAAGTGACGGTACTTTTTTATCACCAGATCAGTGTAAAATACTTTTTGAATCTGTTGATAATAATCTTACTCTAAATGAGAGCGAAAGAGTTGCTAGTGTATCAAATTANACATCTGCAAATCAAGAACATATTTCTAAAGTTTTTGATGCAAAGTCTATTNATGTTAAAAATATTCGTTCTAAAAAATTTAAGGTGGTAATAGATGCAGTTAANGGAGGTGCATCCAGTATTTTACCGCAACTATGTAATGATTTAGGATGTGACATCGAAATGATAAATTGTGCTGGCGATGGAAATTTTACTCGAGTTGCTGAGCCTCTTGCAGAAAATTTGAAAGACTTAGAAAAAAAGGTTGTAGAGGTTGGTGCAGATATTGGTTTTGCTACAGATCCAGATGGAGACAGGCTATCTATAGTGTCGAATACAGGAAAAGCTATCGGAGAAGAATACACCTTAGTTTTGGCATATAAAAATTTNATTTCTTACAAAGAGAGCAAAATAGTAACAAATCTTTCTACATCAAGAATGATTGATGATATTTCTTCGGGTTCTATCAGAACTAAGATTGGTGAAGCGCATGTTGTTGGTAAGATGAAAGAATTAGATATTGGTATTGGAGGCGAAGGAAATGGCGGAGTAATTTTAAGAGAAGCTCATCTTGGAAGAGATTCTTTAGTAGCNATNTCAATGACATTAAATNTACTGTCTAATGATGGCAGANCTATAAATGAAATAGTTGCTGAAATCCCTCAATATATATTTGTNAAAGATAAAATTAAGATAGACGATTCAATAAATTTTGATAATCTTGCTACTGTATTCGATTGTGACGAAATTAATAAANAGGATGGAATAAAATTTAGTTGGCCTAAAAAATGGATTCATATTAGAAAGTCCAATACTGAGCCAATAATTAGAATCTTTGCTGAAGCGGAAACTGCGAGCGAAGTAAATGATTTAATCCAAACTTTAAAAAACTATTTAAAATGAAGCTATTAGACTCAAAATATTCGCCAAGCATTTTAGAAAAAAAATGGTATGAATACTGGATGGAGAAACAATATTTTTCATCATCACCATCAGANANCAAGGAAAACTATACTATTGTAATTCCTCCCCCCAATGTAACTGGAAAGCTGACTATGGGTCACGTATTAAATAATACTATACAAGATATATTAATTAGAAAAGCAAGAATGGAAGGAAAGAATGTATCTTGGATTCCTGGAACAGACCATGCTTCTATAGCNACTGAATCAAAAGTAGCAAAGATGTTACAAGACAAAGGGATTAATAAAAAAGATCTTTCAAGAGAAGAGTTTCTAGAGCATGCATGGGAATGGAAAGAAAAATATGGNGGTATTATTCTTGAGCAGCAACAAAAATTNGGNAATTCNTGTGATTGGGATAAGCTTACTTTTACAATGGATGAAGAGTACTCTAATGCTGTTCTAGAGTCATTTATTAAGCTTTATAAAAAAGGCCTTATTCATAAAGGCACTAGATTAGTGAACTGGTGTCCTAAATCTCAAACTGCATTAAGTGATGAAGAGGTTTTTTTCAAAGAAGTTCAAGGAAAACTATGGTATATAAAATACAAGGTTGAAGACTCTGATTCATTTGTTGAGATTGCGACTACCAGACCAGAAACAATGCTTGG
>AQSA01000016.1 GCA_000402815.1 Candidatus Neomarinimicrobium atlanticum
GCCCGCTTCAGATGTTGTTAAGTCTGGTGAAATAAAATTTTATCCAAATCATTGGGTAAAAACATATAATCACTGGATGGATAATATACAAGATTGGTGTATTAGTCGTCAGTTATATTGGGGTCATCGTATCCCAGTATGGTATAAGAAAGGATCTGACTATACCAATGAAGAAAATTGGCACGTATCACTCACTCCGCCTAGCGATATTGAAAACTGGGAGCAAGACTCTGATGTTTTAGATACATGGTTCAGCTCATGGCTGTGGCCATTTGGAGTTCATGGTTGGCCTAATAATAAAAAATTAGTAAAACAATATTATCCAACAGATATATTAGTAACTGGACCAGATATTATTTTCTTTTGGGTAGCAAGAATGATTATTGCAGGCATAGAGTTCTTAGATGAAATACCATTCAAGGATGTCTATTTTACAAGTATTCTACGCGATAGCACAGGTAGAAAATTGAGTAAGTCTCTCGGTAATTCTCCTGACCCAATTGAATTATTTGAGAAATATGGAACTGATGCTACAAGATTTTCAATTATGCTAATGTCTCCACAAGGTTCTGATGTCTACTTTTCAGAAAATGGGCTAGAAATTGGCAGAAACTTTATGAATAAAATTTGGAATGCTAGCCGCTTTATTATGATTAATCATGATGATANCTTTAATGACAACTTAGATAAAGATTCATTAGATATGTATGACAGATGGATACTTTCACAGTTAGATACTACTCTTAAAAAAGTTGATACCCATTATAATAACTATCAATTCAATGAAGCGATAAAGGTTATGTATGATTTTACATGGAATGAATTTTGTAACTGGTACATAGAAATTGCTAAAATCAAGTTTAATAGTTCAGATAAAAAAGAAAAGAATAGTGCATTTCTAGTTGCAAGAGAAGTACTAAAGAAGGTTTTATTAATCTTACATCCAATTGCTCCATTCATTACTGAAGAAATTTGGAGTTATTTAAAGAATGATTCGGATAAAGATATTATCATATCATCCTGGCCGAGTATTAGTGCAGACAGCCTAGAATATGACGAAGATAAAGTAGTATCATTGAAAGAAGTGNTTGTAGCTATTCGTACAATTAGATCAGAATTAAATGTTGCTCCTACTAAAAAAATTAGCGCATCGATTGCTATTAAAAATACTGAAGATGCATCGCTGTTTCATANCTTAGAAAGTATGATTAAGGCCCTAACTAATCTAGAGGAGTTAAAAGTTGAAATAAATCTTGAAAAACCAGAACAGTCTGCAGTTGGAATCTGTAAGAATTGTGTTGTATATATTCCNCTGGGAGACCTTGTTGACTCAAAAGAAGAAATTTTAAAATTGAATAAAAGATTAAAAGATATAGAAGGTTTTATTTCCGGGATTGAAATAAAATTAAACAATAAAGCATTTACAGACAAAGCGCCTAAAAAAATTGTAAATCATGAAAAAAGCAAATTAGATGATTTTATCATTGAAAGAGAAAAAATAATTGCCAATATTGAGATGTTAAAATGAAAAAAATATTAATAGCGTTATTGGCACTAAATATCTTGAATGCCCAAGAACTAGAACCAGTTCAAAATAATAGAACCTTGACTATCTATAAAGATAGCTTTGCTATCATAAAAGAGCCAATTTTATGGAATTTAAAAGACGGAAAAAATATCACATCTTTTAATAATCTTTCACCAAATATTGTATTTGATTCACCTCTNTTAAATATTGACGGAGTAGAAGTCGGTTCTCAAACACTTAATAAAAACTTTTATTCTACTGATTCTTATTTGAAAAAAAATATAGGCTCATTGGTTGAAGTAAAGCCGGCAAATAATTCAGCGGTCCAAGGAGCGTTATTAGATATAAATTCTTCATCTATATCTATAAGTACTAACAAGGGACTTATGATTTATCAACGATCTAGAGTAGAATATATTTCACTAAAAACCAATCAGATTCAAAATAAATTTACACCACAAATTTCATGGGAAATTTTCTCCGAAGGGTTAGAAAGTGTAACNGCAGATTTGACTTATTTAACTTCAGGGTTTAGCTGGAAACCAGTATATAAATTATTATTAAATGGTAGTGATACTAATGCAGTTCTCAGTATAGATGCAGAAGTAGTAAATGGTTCTAATATGAATTTATTAGGAGTTGATATCAAGGTCGTCGAAGGCCTCGTTCCTATTAGTAGTGCTAAATCATCCAATACTATGGGAATGGTAACATCTAGAATGGGTATGACTGAAAAAGTTAATCAACTTGGGGACTTCTATATTTTTAGTTTAGGTAATAATCTAAATCTAAAAGCACTTGAAACAATTCAATTTCCTTTAATGCCTAAGACGCAGATTGCATTTGAAAAGAAATATATTTTTGAAAATTCAGAACGTGACCAGAAAGATGAGCCACTTAGTATTGAAATCTCTTTTGAAAATACTAAAGATAATAACTTAGAACTACCTCTTCCATCAGGAGCTATATATCTTTATGAAGAAGATATAGATGGTGAATTATCTTTTATTGGTAAAAATACTTTAAGCGCATTATATAAAGGTGGTAGCGCTGTATTAGATGCTGGAAAAGCATTTGATATTATAGGTAAACGTAGAATTTTAAATTTTGATCGTCAAAATAATAGCGAAGAATCAACAATATCACTTCAAATACTTAATACTTCTTCAGCGTCTATCAAAGTCAAAGCTATTGAAAAGATTGTTGGAGATTGGGTAATTAAAGAATCTTCAAGTATGTACATCAAAGATGATGCGTCTACTATTTATTTTCCATTAGAAATCCAACCCAATTCCTCAGAACTAATTACATATACATACAGAAAAGAATGGAAGTAATGTCCATTTATGGAACTCAATAATCCTTCTAATTTATTAGAAACTCCTATTCAATACATCAAGGGCGTTGGTCCGAGAAGAGCTCAGGTGTTAGAATCCCTCAATATTTACACCATTAAAGATCTTTTATATTATTTTCCAAGAAAGTATTTAGATAGAACATCAATTCACCTTATAGGNTCTATTAAAACAGATATGGAGGTCAATATTGTAGGGAGAGTGAAATCNGTTAATCTAAGAAAAATGAAACGTGGAAGTTTTTTAACAGCAACACTTGCAGACCATACTGGCTCTGTCAGATTGATGTGGTTTAATGGATCTGATTATATCTATCAATCTTTAAAAGCAGGAGATTTGATTGCTGTTCATGGTAAAGTTGCTGATTATAAAGGAAACGTCCAGATTGTTCATCCTGAATATGANAAGTTGAATGCGAACGAAATATCACTTAGTACTGGATTTGTCATTCCGGTNTATCCTTTAACAGANGATTTAAAGAAGTCAGGTCTTGATAATAGAAACTTAAGAAAGATTATCTATCTCGCACTAGACTCTTTGANAAAAATTGAAGACCATTTTGATAAAAAACAGCAAGAAAACTTTAAAGTTTGTTCTCTTGATTCTGCACTAAGAAATATTCACTTTACTACTAGTATTGATAAATTAGAAGAGTCAATCCATAGACTTAAATTCGATGAACATTTTTTCTTACAAATTCTTCTCGCATTAAGAAAAAAGAAAATAAAGGAAAATCGTTTTACTCCAATAGGATTTAAGACCAAATACTACAACCAGATATTGAAAAACTTAAGTTTTGAATTAACTGGTAGTCAAAAACAAGTTCTTAGAGAAATAATTGATGATTTTTTATCAGAAAATCCAATGAATCGCATGATTCAAGGAGATGTTGGTTGTGGAAAAACAATTGTGTCAATTTTAGCATCTTCNGTGGTTGTTGAAAATAATTATCAAGTTGCAATTATGGCTCCTACTGATCTATTAGCAAAGCAATTGTATAAAAATTTCAAAGCAGAATATGAAAAATTAGGCGTTGAATGTTCATTGCTTGTTGGTAGTCTTAAAAGTAAAGATAAGAAAGCGGTACTTNCCTCTATTAAGGCAGGAGATTCAAAGATAGTTNTTGGTACTCATGCTTTATTTCAAAAGGATGTAGCATTCAAAAATTTAGGATTATCAATTATAGATGAACAACATAGNTTCGGAGTAAACCAAAGACAAATGCTACTCAAAAAATCTGCTGTTCCTAATTTAATGGCAATGACAGCAACACCCATACCNAGAACTCTAGCTATAACTTATAATGGAGATATGGACTTATCTATTATTGATGAGCTACCAAAAAATAGACCAGATATATTCACATCTCATATTGAGAAAAATAATTTAGATACTGCATATAATTTTATTCGTGAAAAGGTTTCAATAGGAGGACAAGCTATAGTTGTCTATCCNCTCATTGAAGAAACTGAAAAACAAGATCTTGATGCTGCATCCGAATCATTTGATTTATTGACGCAAAATATCTTTCCAGACTTAACTGTGGGATTGATGCATGGGAAATTAGATCCAGACCAAAAAAATAAAGTAATGGAACAATTTATGAATCATGAAATTCAGATTTTAGTATCAACTACAGTTGTAGAAGTTGGGATTGATAATCCNAATGCATCGGTTATACTAATTAATAATTGTGAANGATTTGGACTAAGTCAATTACACCAATTAAGAGGAAGAGTAGGTAGGGGAGAATTAACAAGTTATTGTATACTTTGTAGTGACAGTGAATCTCCTAATACAAAACAACGTTTAAATGTATTAACAAAAAGTAGAAATGGATTCGAAATTGCTGATGAAGATTTAAAATTAAGAGGACCGGGAGAATTTTTCGGTGAAAGACAAAGCGGATTTATTAAATTTAGAATTGCTGATTTAACTACTGATGGACCAATTATTAGAAATGCTAGAATGAAAGCTTTTGATATTATTCATAATGATGCAAATTTAGAGNCTCCAATCAATAGTTTGATTAAGGAGAGATTTGATAATGAATATTTACAACTATTTTTAAAAACAACAGTTAATTAGAGGAAGAAAAATGACAACAAAACCCTATACAGAAAAACAACTTTTTGATTCACTGATTTCTCAATCAGTATATGGTGTATGGATTGCTTTAGGAAAAATACAAAATCCCATGACTAACGAGATGTCAGTAGAGTTAACACAAGCATCTATTCAAATTGATATGTTAGATATGATTAATAATAGAATGCATGCTAGTCTAACAGATGATGAAAAAGAGTATTTAGATAAAGTATTATCAGAATTAAAAATGAATTACGTAGAAGTCGAAAAGGCTGAAGATGCAAAGCCTAGCGAAAAACCTTCTCTTGATTCAAAAGATGAGACTAAAGAAGAATCTGAAAAATAAATTGAGTTTTTTTACATCTTATAGCAAGAAGTTAGAATATATAATTGCTGGATTTTTATTTCTTATAACATTCGGTATTTATTTTTCTACAATGGCACCAACAGTATCTTTTTGGGATACTGGAGAATTTATAGCTACTTCATATATATTGGGGATACCTCATCCACCAGGCAGTCCATTATTCTTATTAATTGGTAAGTTATTTACGCTAATTCCAATTAGTTCAGATATTGCATTTCGTATGAACATATTTTCTCCGCTTATTAGTGCAGCTACTATTAGCTTGCTTTTTCTTATTTGTAATCAATTTATAGATAGGCTTGATAGCAAAGACAATTTGAAGCATTTTAAGATGTGGTCCTCTGTCGTTGCATCACTTACGTTTGCATTTACGCACAGTCATTGGTTTAATGCAGTAGAGACTGAAGTATATGCTTTTAGTGGATTTATGACAGCTTTAGTGGTATATCTTATTCTAATTTGGTCTAGAGATAAGGATAAGCCTTACAGTGCAATGTATCTGATGGGCATTGTGTATGTTATTGGTTTAGCAACAGGAGTACATTTACTAAACTTGCTAACAATACCTTTTATAGGGTTAATTATATATTTCTCTACTTCAAATTTTTCAACCAAAAATCTACTTATTACATTAGGTCTCTCATTGTTAGCATTTATTATTATTCAGAATGGTATTATTAAAGGTTTCCCAGNCATTGTATCAAAAATAGGTTTTGGAGGGTTGCTATTTTTTGTAGGAGTATTATTTTATTTACTTTATAGTAGTATAAAAAAGCAAAAGACTATTTTATCACTTATTTATACTTCTTTATTCCTAATTATTATTGGTTATTCTACATATTTTTCAATCTTTATTCGATCGGGACAAAATCCAAATATTGATGAAAATAATCCTGAGACAATAGAAGAAGCCATTTCTTATTTAAATCGCGATCAATATGGAGCTATGTCNATACTTCCAAGAAAATTTAATAATCTTCCNTCAAAAATTTCTATAGTAGGTAGTCCAGAATATCCAGATTTTGAATTTTCTAGTAAACAAAACTATGACTATATAACTCATGATATGTCATCGCAAGCAAGTTTTCTTTGGACTTATCAGATAAATAAAATGTATATAAGATATTTTTTATGGCAATTTGCAGGCAAGGGACCGAGTAATGATTCTTTTGTATCAGACTTCGGAGCATCNCCTAAACAAGATGGAGTAGATTGGAGGCAATTTGGATTACCACTAGCATTAGTTATGGGTTTATTTGGTGCATATTTCCATTTCAGAAAAAATAGATATGATGCATTTTCTTTGTTGGTATTGTTTGTCATGACAGGCCTTGCAATTATTTTCTATTTAAATCAAGATAACCCCCAAGCAAGAGAAAGAGATTATTCNTATGTCGCAAGTTTTATGGCATTTTCGATATGGATCTCAATAGGAGTATTTAGAACAATTAATTATATAAGCGATACCTTTTTAGAAAAATCTATTAAGCTGAATGCATCCTACTTTATGATATCTATGTTCTTAGTTTTTATGCCAATAAGGATGTTGATTGCAAATTATGACCAACATGACAGAACAGGTAATTATATTGCATGGGATATGGCATATAATATGTTACAAACTTGCGATCCAGATGCAATTCTATTTACTAATGGAGATAATGATACTTTTCCTTTATGGTATCTACAGGAAGTTGAAAACATTAGAACTGATGTAAGAGTAGTTAATTTAAGTTTATTGAATACACCATGGTATGTAACCCAGCTTAGAGATAAAGAAGATTCTTTTATATATATGACTGATAGTGAAATACAAAATTTAGATTTTAAAAAATGGTCAGCCAATACTATATCTATTAATGCTCCATCTGATGACTTAAATCCTGATGGGATTATCGAATGGGAATTAAAACCAACCTACTTTGATGTAGCATTACGTATTCAAGATTTAATGGTATTAAGAATTATCAAAGACAATAACTGGAAAAGACCAATATATTTTGGTGTGACAGTTTCTCCAACCAGCATGTTGAATTTAGAAGATTATTTAACAATGGAAGGTTTGGCTTATCGACTAATCAATAATAAGTTGTATCCAATTAATCAAGAAAAGATGTCCAATAATTTATTACCATTTGTTGGTAGTAAGGCTTGGTTTAAAGATTATGATTCAAATAGAGATTCTATTGAAGATCTATCTATATCTAAAGAGTATCAGCCTGGATACATCTATAGAAATCTAGCCAATAAAAATGTCCATATTGATAGGCAGATTGGAAGATTAGTTCAGAACTATCGAACAGGTTTTACTCGATTAGCTATATCACATTATCTTGATGATAATTTTCAGAAAGCAGAAATGGTGTTATTAGATATGGAGGATAAAATGCCTAGTGCGGTAATTGGTATTCCATCAAAAGATCTTCAATATCAAATCTCACAAATATATAATGGAGTTGGTAATAGGGAGAGGGTAAAGTATCATCTAAAAGAGCTCACACAAAGAGATGATATTGATATGGAAGATTATTTATTATATGGTAAATCATTCATTCAAAATTTAGATGATTATGAAGAAGCAAAGATCATATTTAAAACTATATATGATAACTTTCTAATTATTGAAAGAGCAATTGAAAAACAAGGATTTACTTCTACAAAAATTACAGTAGAAGAATGGCAGTCATGGCAGCAGACTTTACCTGAATTAGTATTTCTTCTCTATTTATGTCACAGAGAATTAGAAGAGTATGATGAAGCAATTAAATTAATTCAGGATTGGATAGTTCGTAGTCCTGAAGATACAGATGCAAACCAGCTATTAGATGAAATTGATAAATTAAAAGGGCTATGAAATTAGTCTCAATTATTATTCCTCATTATAATGGTAAAGAACTATTATATAATTGCATTAATTCAATCTATCAAAATATCGACATAAAAAATTTTGAAATCATTGTAGTAGATAATGGATCTACAGATGATTCTGTTCATAATATTAAGCAGCTATTCTCAGAAGTAGTTATTATTAGTAATCAAAATAATGTTGGATATAGTGGTGGCTGTAATATCGGAGCACAAAGTGCACAAGGTAAGTATTTATTATTTTTAAATAATGATACTGAACATTCTAAAGGCTGGATAGAAAAATTAGTAAACTTCCTAGANAGTCATCCAGATACTTTTGCAGTACAGCCTAAAATANTGAATATTAAAAATAGAGAGTATTTTGACTATGCTGGTGGTTCAGGTGGATTCTTAGATCATTACGGATTTCCTTATGTTAAAGGTCGAATTTTTAATACACTAGAAAAAGACACCGGGCAATATGATAAAGCTTCAGAAATATTTTGGTCATCTGGAGCTGCCATGATGGTTAGGGGAGATATATTCAATCAACTAAATGGTTTTGATGAAGTATATTTTGCATATATGGAAGAAATAGATTTATGTTGGAGAGCCCAATCTCTACAATATAAAATTTGGTCTGTTCCAGATGCCTTAATTTATCATTATGGAAAGCAAACAATTAAGCAAAATACTATCAAATCACATTATTTGAATCATAGAAATTCTTGGATTTTATTTTTTAAGAACTCTTTCACCTTCTATTATGGACTCTTAATTATTCAAAGATTATTACTGGATTGGATGGCTTTGATTTACTCAATTATTTCTCTAGATATAAGAAGGTTTATTGCCATATTGAGAGCAGAGTTGTGGATATTATTTTCTATAAATAAAATAATGATTCTTAGAAAAAATAATCATATTGTTCAGCTAGATAATATCTATAACGGCAGCATTGCGATAGATTATTTTTTTAAAAGAAAAAAATATTTTTCTCAGATTGACAATAAAAGTTCTTTATAAATATCATCTCTTTGAGAATCTAAATAAATCATTTCTTGTAGTAATTTTTTTTGACCTAATTTTTGCATCATTTCACCAATTTTTTTACCATGAAACTTTAAAAATGTATTAGTATAAATTTCTTGATTATAATTATCTACTACCTCATTCAAGTTGTTCACTATAGAATCTAATGCATCACCACATGCATCTATTTCCCCATTTTCGAAGAGTTCATATGCAAGATAGGTTGAGAATCTTAATTTCCTTAATCCAACATTTTCTGTCAATAGATTTATGAGTACAATTCGCTGATCCCATCCTCTTGAAAAATTAGAAGCACTAGCACGAACTGCAACAGATCGTGCTTTTTCATAATGGCTATTACCACCTAAGTTTGACCAAGTATCTAGCTCTGCTCCTAGTATAATATTTCCATAAAATCCTAGTAGACTTGAAAGAGGATCGAAGTAAACACTGTCATAGTATAATGAGTTATTTTGATTTAAAACGAAATTTGAACCTTTATCAAAAAAATGTAAATCTTTATTATTACTAAATAAAGATTGAATCCCATATGCTTGCGTACTTCCTATATTAGCATTTCCTTCAAATAAAATTTGAACATTAATATTAATTTCTAAATCGCGGTATTCCTCATTCCAGACAGTATATTCATAGAACTTTTTAATATTGTTTTGTAATTGGAACAAAGATACTTTTTCATCTGCTTTTAGAAGGCGATCATCAAATGAAACCGTAGCCTCTTTGAATTGAGCGCTTAAAAGCGAAAAGAAGAAAAATAATACAATATATTTATTTAGTTTTTGTAGCATAATAGATAGATATATTTTTTAATTTACAAAATGACTTTAATTAAAGACACACTTAAGGAAAATAAGCGATTATATCGCATATCTAAGATAATTAGTGATTTATCTGAAGAAACACAAGTACCAGCTTTTTTTGGTTGGTGGCTGTGTTAGAGATTTATTACTAGAGCCAGAAAAACATTCAGTGGATATTGATATAATGGTTGAAGGAGATGGCATTGAATTTGCCAATAAGTTAGGTAAAAAATTAAAAGTATCTACTGTAGTACCATTCCCAAAGTTTGCTACAGCTCGTATACCATATAAAGAGTGTGAAATCGAAGTTGCTTCTGCTCGTTTAGAGTCATATGACCCTAAATCACGCAAACCAAAAGATATTATCATGACAGATATTAATGAAGACTTACAGCGAAGAGATTTTACTGTAAATTCTATGGCAATCTCATTACAACAAGATAGTATGGGCATGCTTATTGATCCTTTTGATGGACTAAAAGACTTAAGTGCAAAAATATTACGTACCCCTATGATTGATTCTGATATAACATTTTCTGATGATCCATTACGTATGATGAGGGCAGCTTATTTCTCAGCAAAATTAGGAATGGAAATAGATNCACAATGCTTAGAAGCAATTAGAAATAATGCAGAAAGAATATCTATAGTTTCTCAAGAAAGAATAACNAATGAATTATTAAAGATTTTAGGTACTGATAAGCCTTCTATTGGATTTATTATGCTGCAAGAAGCTGGATTGCTCGAATATGTGTTTCCAGAAATTTCAGTAATGTACGGTTTGGATCAAACCAGTGAATACCATCATAAAGATATCTTTTTTCATACCCTAGAGGTGGTTGATAATGCAGCAAAACTGTCTGATAAACTAGACTTGAGATTAGCTGCACTAGTCCATGATATTGCAAAACCTAATACTAGAAGAATAGATAAAAAGAAAGGATATACTTTCTACGGCCATGATGATTATGGTGCACGTATGCTAAAAAAGGTATCAGAGCGAATGAAATTTTCAAACAAAACTAGAGACTACATTGTTAAACTTACCGCCTTACACTTGCGACCTATTAGTTTGGCAAAAAAAGAAGTAACTGATTCTGCTATTAGAAGATTGATTGTGGATGCATCAGATGATGCAAAAGACCTAATGTTATTATGTCGCGCTGATATCACAACTAAAAATCCAAATAATGTTAAAAAGTATTTAGCTAATTTTGACCGTGTTGATAAGCGTATTCAAGATGTTATTGAAACAGATGAATTGCGAGCATTCCAATCTCCTGTCAGAGGGCATGAAATCATGGAGATGTTCAATTTATCTGCAGGAAGAAAGGTGGGAGAAATTAAAAAATTAGTCGAGGAAGCTATATTAAATGGAGACATTAAAAATACTCATTCTGATGCATTATCTATGCTTGTAGAGTTAAAGGANTCAAAAAAGTTTTAGCAATTATTATTTTACTTTTTCATTTTATTATAGTCATACATATGTGACCTATATTATATTTTTTATTGTGAAACTTTTTAGCTACTTTGGGGTCTAATTAATTGTAAAGATTACAAGGGTGTTAATTAATTGTAGGAGATTATGAACAAATATATTTTAACTATTTTATTTTTTATTTCAACATCTATAGCACAGTCGTTAACTGTAGATGAATGTGTGCGTATTGCACTCGAAAACAAACCATCGCTTAAGAGAGCAGAGCAAGATGTGGCTATTGCTAGATTAAACCGCGCTTCAACTGGAGCTTTGATGTTGCCATCTGTCAATGCGAGTAACTCTTTTAGTGAGACAACTTATGGAAATACTTCTTCTGAAGCGTCTGAAAGATATAGTGGAGGACTAAGCTTATCTCAAAGTTTATTTAATTTTGGTACAAAAATTAATACTCTTAAGCAAAGTGATAATACCTACAATACTGCAAAGCAGCAAAGAAGGCAGGCAAAAGCACGTATCATTTTAGATGTCCATACTTTTTACTACCAATACTTAAAGAACTCTGAATTATTTGATATTGCAGGAAAAGATTTAGAGCTATCAAAGAAACAGCTAGATTTAGTCCAAAATCAATATAATTTAGGAGCAGTTAGTAAAACAGATTTTTTAAAAGCTTCGGTACGTTATGGAACTGCAAAATCTAGTTTTCTATCAAGAGAATTAAGTAAAAAGAATTCAGAAAAATCTTTGAGATTCAGCATGGGGCTCCTCAATAGCGATATACCAATTATTATTAAACAAAAAATGGATCTTATATTGTCTGTACCAACATTTGATGAAGCTTACAGTTTAATGCTATCTAACAGTCCTGATTTGAGCATATTAGATAATCAAATTTCAGGAGCACAAATTAATGTAAAAAAAGCTTGGAGCTCTAGTCTGCCTAGTATCAACATGAGTATTGGTATGAATGCATCGTCAGCTGATCAGATTACGAGAACATATTTTGATGATAATTATATCAAGAGTGCTAATATTACAGTAAGTATTCCTATTTTTTCTGGGTTTAGAAATAGAAACTCAATTCAAATATCAAAATTACAATTAGATCAAGCAGAAACACGTTTAAGTGGAGGTAAAAATTCTGCTAAAGTTAGTTTGTATGCATTGATTAATACATTAAATAATTATCAGGAAATTATTCCTATTCAGGAAGAAGTATTACTTTCTGCAGAAGAAGATTTGAAGTTGGCACAACAGAGATATGAGCTAGGTTCAGCAAGTATTTTAGTACTTTTAGATGCGCAGTTAGCATTAATTCAAGCTAGCTCTAGTTTGGTGAGAACAAAATATGATGCAGCAATCCAAGTAGCAAACCTAGATGATTTACTTGGAACATTAGATAAAAAATATGAATAAGGAGTTATAGTGAAGAATTTTTTAGAAATATTAAAGAAAAACAAATTTAAAGCATTTGCTGGAGTCATTGTTTTAGTAATAGCTAGCACATTTTTTGGTAGCTCAGAAGATGGAACAATTGAGGTTTCAACTATGGAGCTTGTCAGAAAAGATTTATCTAGCAAGGTAGTAGCTGATGGAGTGCTGCAGCCAGAAACAGAAGTAAAATTAAGTGCTAATAATACAACATACATCACAGCTATAGCAGTCAAAGAGGGCGATTTTGTACAAAAAGGTGATTTCTTAATGTCACTAGATGATCGACAACAAAAAGCTGCTACAGAAGCATCTAAAGCAGGAGTTGAAGCAACTAAAGTAAATCTCAGTAATGCTGAGATTAAAAAATCTCGCCAAGAAGAATTGTATAGAAAGGGATTAATATCAGATCAAGAAATGGAAAATTCTAATTCTTCGTATGCATCAGCATTAAGTTCTTTTAATAGTGCAGAAGCAAGATATATNCAAGACGAAGATGCTCTTTCTAAATTAAGATTAATTGCTCCACAAGATGGTACAATTACTTTTATAGATGGTGAGGTTGGCGATTTAGCTCAGGGTGGAATGTTTAATCCTAGNGTACTACTTAAACTGTCAGATCTTTCAAAAATGGAAGTATATGTCAATGTTAATGAAAACGACATAGCTGATATATCTATAAATGATACAGCGCTTGTAGAAGTAGATGCTTACCAAGATAAAAAGTTTAAGGGAATAGTTAAAGAAGTTGCATATGCTGCTACCACATCAAGTGGAGGTTCTTCTCAACAGGTCACTAATTTTGAAGTAAAAATTCAAATGCTTGAAGTTGTTGATGGCATGAGACCTGGAATGAGCTCAACTGTTGAAATTATTACAGAAGAAAGAAGTCAAGTNCTTGCAATTCCAATTCAATCCCTAACAACACCTAGAAAAAATCCAAATATTTCAAAAAATAAATCTAAATCATCCATGTCAGTTTCTACATCGAGCGGATCAAGCGATTGGAGCAATTACTCTAAAAAAAGCGGTGGCGAAAAAAATAGCGAAACTGTTGTTTTTGTTATTAAAGACGGTAAAGCCGAGCAACGCNTAGTAGAAACTGGAATAGTTGCAGAAAGAGATTATGAAGTAATATCTGGGCTTGAAGAAGGCGAAGCAATTGTTACAGGAGGATTTGTAGCTATTAGTAGAGAGCTATATGATGGAGCGCCTGTAAAAATGAGAGAAAAATCTGATAATAATTCTAGGCCAGGCCGTAAGCGTGGCTAAACCAAAAAAAGAAGTAATATCAATACAAAATATTTCTAAAATTTATAACCTAGGAGATACAGTTGTAAAGGCATTAGATGACGTCTCATTAAGTATATATGAAAATGATTTTATTTCAATCACAGGTCCATCTGGTTCTGGGAAATCAACTTTAATGAATATCATTGGTTGTTTAGATGTTCCATCTTTAGGGGTTTATAAATTTAANAATGAACTCATTTCTAAAATGAATGATAGTCAATTAGCTAATATCAGAAATGAAAAGATTGGATTTGTTTTCCAAACATTCAATCTTTTGCCAAAACTAACTTCATTACAAAATGTAGAGGTTCCACTTATTTATTCTTCTCTTGGAAAAACAAAACGATTAGAAAGATCTAAAGAAGCATTAAATATAGTGGGTCTATCAGATAGAATGACGCATAAGCCTAATGAGCTTTCTGGAGGTCAAAGACAAAGAGTGGCAATTGCAAGAGCNCTAGTAAATAAACCTTCTATTATTCTTGCGGACGAACCTACAGGAAATTTAGATTCTAAGAGCGGGACTGAAATTTTAAAGTTTTTTGATGAGCTACATAAAGCTGGAAATACATTGATTATTGTTACCCATGAAGAGTCGGTTGCTAAAAGAGCAAAAAGAAGAGTAAAAATATTTGATGGTAAGATTGCATCTGATGAATAATATTTTTAAAAATATTTTAATTGGTATGGCTGCTATTCGCGCAAATCTTACAAGAGTAATCTTAACCTCTCTTGGATTAACAATTGGTATTTTTACTGTAAGTATTGTTACAGCGGGAGTATCTAGTATCGATAGAGAATTTGATAAATCTATGGAATATTATGGCAATGATAAAGTATATGTAGGCACATGGCCTTGGTCTTTTGACTTTGATTGGTGGAAATATCGTAATAGACCTAAAGTGAAAGAAAATTCTTTAGATTTTATTTCTCAATATAGTGAATATATAACTGCTGCTAGTATCAAAAAAAATACTTGGACTAGAGCCTCATTTGGTAATAAGTCTTCTTGGCTTCAGCTAAATGGAGTATATCCCGAATATCAGGACATGTTAAGCGGAACTAAAGTTGTAAATGGAAGATTTTTNTCACAAAACGAATGGGATTTGCAGCGAAGAGTTATTATTGTAGGGGGTACAGTTAGAGATGGTTTTTTTGACGGAGAAGATCCAATAGGTAAAAAAATAAGATTAAACAATGTTACCTTTGAAATAATTGGAGAATTGAAAAAACAAGGTATGGGAATGGTTCCTGGTGGAACGCTTGATAATCTTGTCATTATGCCTTCGACTACCTTTAAAAGAATTTTGACTAGATGGGGTTTCGACGAACTTGTTTTACAAACAAACCCGGAAGATATGGCTAAAGCAAAAGAGGAAGTAGCAATGATTATGAGAGTTGCTAGAAAAATAAAACCTGGTCAAGATGATAATTTTTCAGTGAATTCTGCCGATGCATATCAAGAACAATTTGATTCTTTAAAAATTATTATAGCTGGTATGGGCTTTTTAGTGACAGGTATTTCTTTAGTAGTATCGGCAATTGGTATTATGAATGTAATGTTTGTTTCAGTTCGAGAACGTACCAAAGAAATTGGCTTACGAAAAGCAATGGGAGCAACAAATAATAATATNTTAGTTCAGTTTTTAAGTGAAGCTGTAGCTATATCTATTATTGGAGGTTCTACAGGAATCTTATTAGTTAAACTTATCACTCTTGCTCTTGCAAATACATTACCAGTCGAGTTTGATTTAGTATTAATATTTTATACTTTTATGGTTTGTGTATTTATTGGCGTAACCGCTGGTATGATTCCAGCTAGGACTGCAGCAAAGTTAAATCCAATAGATGCATTAAGACATGAATAGAGTTTTAAATTATCTTCGCGATGCTATTGGAGGAGTTTTATTTTATTTTGGGCAAACCAAGCTTCGTACAGCNCTTACTTTATTAGGGATTACAGTAGGAGTATCATCTATTATCGCAATCATGACGGTACTAACAACATTTGAGAATAGTGCAAATGCAGTAGTTAGTGATATGAAAACTAATCTATTTTATATCACAAAAGATAATCCAACAGAAATTAGTTTTGGAATGGGAGGTTCACGCTCTCGAAATAAACCTCCTATTACATGGTCAGAATATGAACAGCTTAAACGCAGTTTAGAGCTTACAACTAGTATGGCAGCCGCAGTTTCAGAAGAGCCTAGTGATCGAACTATTAGCGTTGGAAAAAATGAACTTAAAAACAGGCTAACCAGTTTTTGGGGGTCAGATGGAGATATGCTTTCTCTCAATAAATATGATCTAGAATTTGGGGGAAGAAATCTGTTAGAAGCTGATATGAACAACTCAAGTAGGGTTGCTATCATAGGTTCAGACATAAAAGATGAACTTTTCCCATTTTCAGATCCGTTGGGTAAAGAAATTAAAATTGATAATATCCCATTTGAAGTTATTGGTATCACTCAACCTAAGGGTGAAATGTTAGGACAAAGCTTAGACAGTATGATTGGTATNCCAATTTCNACCTATCTAAAATATTTTGGAAGTAAAGGTTGGAGAAGAACAGATTTGCAGCTCATTCTCGAGTCTGAATCTATGGCAACTTTAGATGCAGCNACNGACGAAGCGATTGGAGTCTTCCGTGCTATTAGAAAAATTCCACCAGGAAAGGATAATAATTTTTATATAGCAACGAGCGATCAATTAATGGATACTTTTGGAGAATTTACAGGATATATATCTATTTTTATTGGCCTGGTTGCTGGAATTTCTCTGTTAGTTGCTGGAATTGGTATTGCAAATATTATGTTAGTATCTCTTACGGAGCGAGTTAAAGAAATTGGTATTCGTAAAGCATTAGGTGCGAGGAGAATTGATATTTTTCTACAATTTTTAATTGAAGCAATCTTAATATCTGTTATAGGTGGAATAGTTGGCATTATTTTAGGNGTTTCATTTGGTAATGTTGTAGCTATTATNTTAGAGCAAGAGCCAACCATTCCTTTAGATTGGGTTTTTTATAGTCTACAAATTTGCGCATCAATGGGAATTATTTTCGGCCTATATCCTGCAATCAAAGCATCGAAGCTGAACCCTATTGATTCCATGCGATACGAATAATTGGCCACTTCCTTTCTCTTGATGCAATGATACTTATCTTATAAATTCTTTTAAGTAATTTATTATGTCAAAAAAGCAAAAAGTATCAGAAAAAGAAGTTGAAAAAATAGCATCACTTTCACGACTCTCACTTTCAAAAGAAGAATTAGTAAGTCATACAGAAGATATGAACAATATATTAGACCATATGGATCTGTTAAATGAGATAGATACTGAAGGAGTAGATGAGTTGGTAAATGTGCATGATATGAAAAGTCCATTAAGAGAAGATCAATTTGAAAAATCTCTTGATAAAGATGATGTCATTAAAAATAGTCCAGAATCTTCAAATGACTATATTGAAGTACCCTTANTCCTTAAAAAGGAAAGTCAGTGAACTTAGGCGTTATNCCTGGTCGATTAAATTCAACTAGATTCCCAAAAAAAATTGTCTACCAACTTAATGGCAAATCAGTAATTCAGCATGTCTATGACAATGCNAAAGAATCTAANTTGCTCAATCACTTAGTTATTGCAATCGATTCTATGGAAACNTTATCTCATTTAAATAAAGAATGCGATACAGTNTTGACATCTAAAGGTCACGAATCTGGAACTGATAGAGTAGCAGAAGTCGCAGGAAAAATCAAATGTAATATTGTTGTAAATATACAGGGTGATGAACCAAATATTGATGCAAATCTNATTGACAGTCTAATAAGTCTATTTGATGATCCTAGCGTTGAAATGGCATCAGTAGCATCCAGCGATCTAAATGATAAAGATTTAAAAAATCCTAATGTGGTAAAGGTATGTTTAGACAAAGAAAATAATGCCAGATCATTTGAAAGAGCTGTTAGCGATAAAAAACTACAGTATTTTCGTCATATTGGAATATATGCATACAGNAAAGCAACATTAGAAAAATTTACTAATCTTGAACAGTCAGAAAATGAAAAAAAATTGAAGCTAGAACAATTGAGAGCATTGGATAATAATATTGCAATTAAACTATTAATTAGTGACTTTCAACATAGAAGTATTGATGTAAAAGAGGACCTAAAATATTATGAAATCTAAAACAAAATTTATATTTGTACTTGGCGGTGTAATGTCCGGTCTTGGAAAAGGTATCTCTGCTTCTTCAATTGGCTACTTACTAAAAAGCGCTNGATTAAAAGTAAATATTTTAAAGTTAGACCCTTATCTAAATATTGATCCTGGCACTATGAATCCATATCAACATGGAGAAGTATTTGTGTTAGATGATGGTTCGGAGACTGATTTAGATTTAGGTCATTATGAAAGATTTATTGATGAAAATATGTCAAAGCATAACAATGCTACCTCCGGACAAATTTATAGTACAGTATTAGACAAAGAACGCTCTGGGCAATATTTAGGAGAAACAGTTCAGGTAATTCCACACGTAACAGATGAAATCAAGCAACGTATCAATAATTTAGCTGATAGTAAAAAATATGATGTTATTATTTGTGAGGTGGGTGGAACGGTTGGAGATATTGAAAGCTTGCCCTTCTTAGAAGCTATTAGACAATTCTCACTGGATGTAGGATATTTTAATTCANTAATTGTTCATCTAACTCTACTTCCACATATTTTTGCAAGCGGTGAAATTAAGACAAAGCCAACACAGCACTCAGTAATGAAATTAAGAGAAATTGGCTTGTCTCCAGATTTTATTTTCTGTAGAACATCTCATAAAATCACTCAAGATATAAAAGATAAACTAGCTTTATTCTGTAATGTTAAAGCTGATCATGTTATCGAGAATAAAGACGTATCAAGTATTTATGAAGTTCCATTACTATTAGAAGAACAAAATATTACAAAAATGATTTGCGATAGATTGCAGTTAGAGAATAAACCATCTATTAAAAAGCTACAAAATTTTGTGGATACATATAAAAATCCAGATCATAGTGTTAAGATTGCGATGTGCGGTAAATATACAGAATTACATGATGCATATAAAAGTATCATTGAATCATTTATACATGCTGGAGTAGAAAATAATACTAAAGTGGAAGTTATATGGGTTAATACCGAAAAAATTAAAAATGATAAACAGGCAGAGAAAACATTTGAAGGGATTGATGGAATTTTAATCCCGGGAGGCTTTGGGTCTAGAGGAGCAGAAGGTAAAATATTAACCTCAAAGTTTGCTAGAGAAAATGGCGTTCCATTTCTCGGAATTTGCTTGGGGTTACANTGTGTTATTATAGACTTCGCAAGACATGTTTGTGGAATTAAGGACGCAAATAGTACAGAATTTGATAGTAAATCATCAAATCCAGTAATTCATNTAATGGAATCTCAAAAAGCTATAAAAGTTAAAGGAGGAACAATGCGATTAGGTTCTTATGATTGTGATATCGCTCCANAGACAAAGGCTTCAAAAATTTATAAGAAAAAAACTATATCAGAGCGTCATCGTCATAGATGGGAAGTAAATAATAGATTTGTTAAAAAAATGGAATCAAATGGATTGGTTTTTTCTGGAATGAATAAAGACTTAGGAGTAGTGGAAATNATTGAGCTAGCTGACCATCCTTGGTTTATAGGTTGTCAATTCCATCCTGAGTTAAAAAGTAGAGTAGATAAAGCTCATCCACTATTTAGAGANTTTGTTAAGGCTTCATTAAAGGAGAAAAAGAATGTCAAAAAATAAAGTTTCATTTAAAGATATNGTTTTTGGTGATAAAAAAATTCCATTTATTGGAGGTCCTTGTGTTATTGAGAGTAGAGATCATATTCTTAAAATGGCTGAAGAAATTCTCAAAGTTACAGATAAGCTAGACATACCATTTATTTTTAAAAGCTCTTTTGATAAAGCTAATAGAACATCAATAGANTCGTTTAGAGGCAATGGCATGGATAAAGGATTAAAAATATTAGAAGAAGTTAAGAAAACATTCAATATTCCCGTATTGACAGATATTCATCATCCAGAGCAGGCAGCTATAGTATCCGATGTAGTAGATGTTCTTCAAATTCCAGCATTCTTATGCAGACAAACAGATTTATTAGTAGCAGCTGCAAAGACCGGAAAAGTAGTTAATATTAAAAAAGGTCAATTTTTGTCTCCATATAAAGTAAAAAATATTATTGATAAAGTTTCTGCTACTGGGAATAAAAATATTTTAGTTACTGAAAGAGGAAACTCTTTTGGATATGATAGTTTGACATCAGATATGCGTTCGATTCAAATTATGAAAGAATTTGGCTTTCCAGTAATTTATGATGCTACTCACAGNGCACAAATTCCTGGAAATTTTGAAGAAACTACTTCGGGAAATAGACAGTTTATTCCTGGCCAGATTTATTCCGCAATAGCTTCAGGCTGTGACGGAATATTTATGGAAGTGCACGACAATGTAGATCAAGCATTAAGTGATGCTAGCACACAGTGGCCCTTAGANAAGCTAGAACCCATTCTTACATCTATGTTAGCATTTAGAGAAACTTATTTGAACCACGGAAAATAAAATGAACAAAAATTTGAAAAATATTAAACTATTTATTTGTGATGTTGACGGCATTCTAACAGATGGACAATTTATCAAAGATACTGCAGGCGAAGAATCTAAAAGCTTCAATGTTTTAGATGGAGTTGGATTTGTAATGCTTAGACTTTTAGACCTNGGAATTAAAACAGCATGGATTACTGGTAGAGAATCAGCTACNACAGAATCAAGAGCAGAAGAATTACAGATTGATGATTTATATAATGGAGTAATCAGAAAGATTGATTCTTATAATGANTTAAAGAAGAANTATAATCTACAAGATGATGAAATTTGCTTTATGGGTGATGATATTATTGATATCCCTATTTTAGAAAAAGTTGGTTTTGCTGTTTCTGTTCCTAATGCCCCTGAATATGTTTCAAGCTATGCGCATTTTATAACAAAAAATACGGGCGGAAAAGGAGCGGTGAGAGAAGTGATTGATCTTATTATTGCATCAAGGGGAGATTTTAAACAATTACTAGATCAGCTACTTTCTGAATTGCGATGAATTATTATTTACTACTCTTCTTTATTTTGACTAGTTGCTCTAGATCTTATGAAGCCGAAGCAACTCTAAATGACGTACATGATCAACTATCTGTTGATGTAGAAATTACCTTAACTGAAAAAGGAAATATTAAAGCACTTATTAAATCAAAACTTTTGGAAAGAAATGATAATAGCTTAGAATTGAAATTAACAGATAATGTTAATGTGGATTTATATGATGATAATTATCAGCACTCATCTCTTATTACTTCTAATTATGCGTTNGTAAGTGAAACAGAAAATAAAATTAATGCATTTGGAGATGTAATAGTCGCAGCTGATAATGGACAACAACTATGGACAGACTCATTGCTTTGGGATAACAAAGCAGATAAGATTTTTACAAATGCTAGTCTCACCTTTATATCTGGCAATCTCGATACATTATATGGTACTGGATTTGAGTCTAATATTGATTTAACAAATTGGAAAATTACAAAACCAAGAGGCTCTATTAACGATGAGTAAAACATTAAGTGCAAAAAATTTAAAAAAGAATTATTCTCAGAAGAATGTTGTAAACAATATTGATATTAATTTAGAGAAGGGTGAAATTGTTGGATTACTAGGGCCTAATGGCGCAGGAAAGACTACCACTTTCTATATGATTACAGGAATGATTAGACCTTCATCTGGAACCATACTATTAGACGATATTGACATAACAAACCTTCCCATGTATAAGCGTGCAAGAATGGGAATTGGATACTTAGCTCAAGAACCATCCATTTTTGGAAAATTAACCGTAGAGAACAACTTAAAAATTGTGCTGGAGACAGTGCTACCAAAAGACATCGACCAAAANAATCTAATCGATGAACTTTTAGATCAATTTAATATTCATCACCTAAGAAATAGTTTGGGATCTAGCTTGTCTGGTGGAGAAAGAAGGCGTGTTGAGATATGTCGAACTTTAGCTTTAAATCCAGATTTTGTTCTCTTAGATGAGCCATTTGCAGGAGTAGATCCAATTGCAGTGGAAGATATCCAGCAAATGATTATGTCGTTGAAGAAAAAAAATATAGGAGTATTAATTACAGATCATAATGTAAGAGAAACTTTGTCTATTACAGATAGATCTTATCTTTTATATAGTGGAGAAATTTTAAAATCTGGGAATGCAGAAACGCTTGCAAATGATGAAGAAGTTAGAAGAATTTACTTAGGAAAAAAGTTTAGATTAGATTAATGAGCAAGCTTTCTACTAAGATTAGACAAAAGCAGTCTATAATACCAAAACAAATACTTCAGTCGAAATATTTAGAGCTCAGCTTAGATGATATCGAGAAAGAATTAGAAAATGAAATTCAAAAAAATCCTGTCTTAGTTGAAAAGAATATAGAGGATTCTAAAGCAAAAGATTATGAAGGATACGGACTTGACCGTCAAGAAAGCTATGATCTATTTTTATCAAATCTTCCTGAAGATAAAAATGTTATTGATAAACTCATCAATCAAGTTGATCAATCTGAAATTGACGCAATATCAAAAAAAATTGCTAAAGAAATTATATTAAATGTAGATAATAGTGGTTTTTTAGATTCTGAATTAGACTTAATTGCAGATAGTACAAATTCTAGCATTGAAGAGGTTGAGCGTNCTTTAAATTTTGTTAAAAAGCTTAATCCAGAAGGTGTAGGATGTACAACTTTACAAGAATATCTNATAATGCAGCTCTCAGAAAAAGAAGATTTAGCATTAGATATAATTCAAAATCATTTCGAACAATTTCTTAATCAAGAATTTTTAGTTATCAAATCTTCATTATCCTGTTCAGATACTGATTTTGATAATGCATTAAAAATTATTTCTGCAAAAAAATTTGCACCGATAATAGATCTTTATGAAACTAGCAATCAAGTGAATCCTGACGTCATTCTAAGGATGAAAGATGATAAATGGATTATTCTAATAAATGATCGAAATCTGAGTAGGTTTAAAATATCTAATGAATATTTAAATGCTGCCATGAGTGAAGATACTCCAAAAGAAGAAAAGAAATTTATTGATGAACATGTTAATAGTGCACAAAGTTTACTTGATACAATTTTATTTCGTTCGCATACCTTAAGAAAGGTTGTAAGTGAAATTATTGATATACAGCATGACTATTTATCTGAAGAACAGCAACATCCCAATCCTCTAAAATTAGAAGATATTGCTAAAAAAATTAATATGGATATTTCAAGTATAAGTAGAACTATTAAAAATAAATATATTGATACCCCATTAGGAACTTTAAGTTTAAAAAGTTTTTTTACTAGCAAAATAACAAAGAAGTCTGGTAAGGTAGTAGGAATCGAAGAGTTAAAAACTGCTATTAAAAATATTGTTGAGTCAGAAGATAAAAATAAACCTTTATCTGACTTGGAAATTGTAGAATTATTAGATACCCAAGACTTTTCAATTGCAAGAAGAACTGTGGCAAAATATAGAGAGTCAATGAATATACTAAATACTAAAAAAAGGAAATTAAAATGAACCCTAGACACTGCATCAAAGTCGATGATTTTTCTCAAAATGAATTAATAGATTTATTTGAGTTAACTGCTGAATTAAAACATAAGTATAGAACAAAGGAAGATTTCAAGCCATTTAGAAATCACTCTATGGCAATGATTTTTGCAAAACCATCTGCTAGGACTCGCGTATCATTTGAAACAGGATTTTCATGGATGGGTGGTCATGCAATCTATCTAGCTCCACAAGATATTGGATTAGGTAAAAGGGAGAGCGCTTCAGACTTAGCTCAATTATTTAGTAGATATAACGATTTAATTATGGCTAGAGTGTATAGTCATAATGATATGCTAGATTTTGAAAAGCACGCTAATGTTCCTGTCATTAATGGATTAACAGACTATAATCATCCTTGCCAAATATTGACTGACATGTTTACNGTGTGGGAAGCAAGGCAAAAAAATATTGACGATTTAAAGATAGCATATGTTGGAGACGGAAATAATATTGTGAATTCATGGATCAGATTGGCTGCAATCCTGCCATTTGAATTTACATGCGTCTGCCCTGAAGGTTATGAGCCAGATCAAGATACAATTAACTTCGCAGAATCAAAGAATTTATCTAAGATTAATATCAGTCATAATCCTGNTAAAGGCGTTATGGATGCAGATGCTATTTATACTGATGTATGGGCTTCTATGGGACAAAAAGAAGAGATTGATGAAAGGGTTAAAATATTTTCTCCTTTTCAAGTGAATGATGCTCTAATTGCGAATGCTAAAGATAATTATTTATTTATGCACTGTTTACCAGCAGAAAGAGGAAGAGAAGTTACAGATAGTGTGATTGATTCAGAGAATTCTGTAGTATTCGAACAGGCAGAAAATCGTTTACATACTCAGAATGCTATTATGGTTACTTTATGTGGTAAAGTTTAAAAGTTTTTAATTTCTAGTTTATCGCCATCAAAGATAGCATAATTATAATCGTTCTCATTACATTCTCCTAATAAGATTAATTCACCACCATTTAATTTTTTATGGTAGGAGTGATGATAGTGTCCCATAATAACATAATTATGACCTTTAGCAATTTTTTCTTTGGCAAAACCTTCTAATTCATCATGAATTCTAGAAAGTTTATTCTGATCAATTTGATGTGAATCTTTTCTTTCATACGATATTTTTTCTGCAATTTTATTTGCAATACTTTTTGGAAGAAGAGAGTAGGTTGTAATAAATATATTGCTGCGTAAGACTTTTTTTAACAAGCGGTATGATGTATCCCATGACAAAATTCCATCTCCATGGGTCACATAGATACTTGTATTTTTATGAGCTATAGTCGTATCGTCAAGGAAGGTTTTATTGGTATATTTCTTAAAGTAATCGCCAATCCAGTAGTCATGATTTCCTGCAATAAAATAGATTTCGAACCCTTCATCCTTCATTTTTGCAATTTTTGAAAATATTTCATCAAATTCACTTCTTTGCTGATTTGCATATTCAAAATAATAATCAAAGAAATCGCCCATAATAAATAAGGAACCTGTCGTAGTTTTTGTCGTTATAGAATTAAGGAAGTCTGAAAACTTTTTTACTTTCGCTTTTTCTTGATTTGATTGCGATGATTTAAAATGGGTATCCCCAAAAAAATATAAAGGTAGCTGCATTGGAAAAATTACTCTTTAAACTAAGCTTGTTCAATATTAATATAATTCATATGAAATTCGTCATAATATATCTTTTATTCAGTCAAATCATTTTTGGTCAAAATTTTGGCCAAAATAAAGTTCAATATAATACCTTTGACTGGGAATACATTGTCAGCCCCAATTTCAATGTATATTATTATGGCGATAATTACGATTTAGCTGTTTTTACTTCTAAGGTCGCAGAAGAGTCTCTTGATCAAATAGGAAAACACTTGAGATGGAGAAGCAACAAGCCGGTAAAGATTATTGTTTATTCATCGCACAATGATTTTCAACAAACAAATATTGTGGGGGCTTATATGCCTGAAGGTGTTGGAGGTGTAACTGAATTATACAAGAACCGCATTGTTATTCCATTTGAAGGGTCTTACACACAGTTTAAGCATGTTATTCATCATGAGTTAGTTCATGCCTCAATCAATGATATGATGTATGGAGGAAATGCTCAAGGACTTATAAGCGGAAGAATACTATTACAAATACCGTTATGGGCTAATGAAGGTTTAGCAGAATTCCTTTCAACTGATTGGGATAGCGAAACTGATATGGTAGTGAGAGACCTTGCTATAGAAGAGCAATTACCTACTNTTAATCAGCTAAATTATTCTATCCTCGCCTATAAAGGCGGTAATTCAGTCTATCAATATATTACTGAAAAGTATGGTAGAGAAAAAATTGGAGAGATTTTTCAGCAAATGAAAAGAACTCAAAATGCAGAAAAAGGATTTCAAAATGCACTAGGAGTAGATTTTGAACAGCTAACAAAGGACTGGCATGATTATCTAAAAAAAGAATATTGGTCAGACATTAATAAGCGAGAAAAAATTACTGATTTTGCAGATAAGATTACGGATAGAACAAAAACAAGAAATTTCTATAATGTTAGTCCTGCATTTTCTCCTGACGGGAATACAGTAGCTTATTTTACAGACCAAAATGGATACATGGATTTAGTGCTACACAGTCTTGATTCAGGAAAGCAAAAAAAGCGACTTATTAGGGGAAATACTAGTCCAGACTTTGAAGAGCTAAAGTGGTTACAGCCAGGATTGTCTTGGTCTCCTGATGGCAAGTTTATTGCCTTTGCTTCTAAAAGTGGAAAAGAGGATTCTATTATTATGGTGAATACTCAGAATGGCGATTATGACAAAATACCTATTGCTTTGGATGGAGTCTTTACTACAGTNTGGCATCCTAATGAAAATAAGATTGCTTTTGTTGGACATAAAGATAATGCGAGTGATTTATATATTGTAGATNTNGATACTCAAGAGNTGATNAATTTAACCAATGATACTTTTTCAGACTTTTCTCCGACATGGACACATGATGGGAGTAGAATTGTATTTAGTTCAGATAGAGGGTCCAGCACAGGCTCACCCGATATGTTTAATGTAGACTTTTCTCAGAGANATTTATTTATGTATGATTTTGCTATTGAAGAGATTGTACAGATTACTGACACGCCTTATAATGAAGATTATCCATCTCTAACTAAAGACAATTTACTGTTTTATACTGCAGATTATAATGGTGTATACAATATCTTTAGACACGAAATGGGTAGTGAANTTTTTTCTCCTATTACTAATGCAATAACAGGAATTCAACAAATCGATGTTGATAGCTCAGGCGATAAGTTAGTTTTCTCAGGCTATTCAGAAAGAGGGTGGGACTTATTTGTCATGAGCCAAGCTCAAAATAGAGAGAAAGAAGTTATCCCGGAAACAAGATTCTATAGCGAAAGAAATGATNTGGATACTTTTGAAGATTTACGTTTTGTAAAGACAGAAAAACTTAACGAAGAGTCTCAAGATTATTCGCAATATATATTTTCTAAAAATTATAGAAGGTTTAATGATACCAACAAAGATGACGAGCAAGATCCTGCACCGGTAGATTCACTTCGTTTTGCTGATGGATATACAGCTAAGGCATATCAAACAGACTTTTCTATTGATTATATAGCAACAAGAGCTTCTATTGACAACCTATTTGGTACTAGAGCACTAGCAAATCTTGCTTGGAGCGACGTAATGGGTGATCATCAAATTATGATGGGCACAAATTTAGTGTTGGATCTGGATAATAGTGATGTAGTGATTAGTTATGCTTTTCTAAAAAATAGAATGAACTATTATGGTACTTTATTCCAGCAAGCAAATACCTTTTCATTAGGCTATAGTCTTACATCGGATTATATCGGGAAGCTAAGAGATTATGGTTTAGGATTTTTTGCCCAATATCCTTTCTCAAAATTTAGTCGAATTGACTTTGGTGGAACATTGAGAGCTGTAGAATATGAGGTAAAGGAATTTGATATATATAATCTAACTTATGATTCTGTCTACACAGAGAATCTCACGGCAGTTATGCCGATGGTAAGTTGGGTTTTTGACAATACCACAAATTCATATACAGGTCCTAATGATGGATTAAAACAGTATCTTACTTTTCAATTTAGCCCTTCAGTTGGAGATGACTCTATTCCTTTCCAGACAATTAAGTTTGATATAAGAAAATATTTTAAAATTAATAGGAATTACAGTATAGCAACACGATTGATGCTAGGAAAGAGTATGGGAGATAATCCTCAAAGATTCTTTTTGGGGGGAAATTCTCAAATGACCATTTTCTCAGATACTCAAACAGAAGGAAGAGATGATACAGGTTTTTATGCACAAAGAGTTTTACAGTATGATAATTCTTCTGTACTTCAGGATGTTTATTTTAGTGAATATGTTTTTCCAGTAAGAGGTGCACGATATAGAGAACGTACTGGAGAAAATGTTGCAGTAGCAAATTTTGAATTCAGGTTTCCATTTGTTAATTATGTAGATGTGAGTTTTCCTGCAAGGATTAGATTTGGAAATATCTTTGGACATTTATTTGTTGATGTTGGCGCTGCATGGGATTCAAGTGAAGAGTTTGACGATAGTGCATTAGTGAGAGCAAAATACGGCCTATCCGATCCAGAAGCTTCCGCAATTATTTCTACATTTGGTATTGGAATGAAGATGTTTACTCCTTGGGCTTTGGTAAGGCTTGATACAGCTTGGGATCGATATCCAAATGGAGATTATTCAAAACCACAATATATCTTATCTATAGGTTACGATTGGTAATCTCTTGAAGTTTACAGTCCAATCTGAAGATAAACATTCATTAGCAAGAGTAGGTAAAATAGAAACAGATCATTCTACAATAGAGACCCCTGTTTTTATGCCAGTAGGTACGCATGGGGTAGTCAAATCGATTTCACCTAATGAATTATATGATATCAATACTCAAATAATGCTTTCAAATACTTATCACCTCTACTTAAGACCGGGCACAGATATTATAGAAAAAAACGGAGGCCTACATAAGTTTATGAACTGGTCAAATAGCATTTTAACAGACAGCGGAGGCTATCAAGTTTTTTCATTAAGCAAGATGAACGAAATTACAGACAATGGAGTAAACTTTAAATCACACCTTGATGGAAGTATGCATTTTTTTACACCAGAGACTTCAATGGAAGTACAAAGAAAGTTAGGTTCTGATATCATCATGGCTTTTGATTATTGCCCTCCTGCTGATTGCTCAAAAAAAGAATTAAAACGAGCTTCTAGATTAACAGAGGACTGGACTAGACGAGCATATGAATATTTAAATAATCAATCACCTCTATATGGTCATCGTCAAACTCTATTTCCTATTATTCAAGGTGGAGTGGATAAAGAAGAAAGATTAAAATGCCTAGATCAAATGCTCCCATTTGCTACATGCGGTTTAGCTATTGGCGGTTTATCTGTAGGAGAAAAAAAAGATCCTATGTTTGATGTTGTAAAGTTGCTAGGAACACATATGCCTCAAGATCAACCCCGTTACTTGATGGGAGTAGGCAAACCTACAGATCTTGTGAAATCCATTTTATCTGGAGTAGATATGTTTGATTGTGTGCTACCAACCCGTAATGCGAGAAACGGTCAAATTTTTACACATGAGGGACCAATTAATATTTTAAATAGTAAATATAAGGACGACACATCCCCAGTTGATAAAAACAGTAGTATTTTATTTGCCCAAGAACATTCTAGATCATATTTAAGACACCTATTTAAGGTGAATGAAATGTTTGGCATTCGTATTGCAACATTAATGAATATTGCATACTACTTTGACCTAATTAGTGAAATTAAATCTGAAATTAATAATAATAGTTTTGTAAAATGGTCTGAGGATTATTTACAAAGACACGATAAGTAAGGAAAAGATATGTTATCTATCGGAGATAAAGCACCAGCATTCACGTTAAAAAATCAACATGACAAAGATGTTTCTTTGAACGATTTTAAAGGATCAAGATTATTGATTTGGTTTTACCCTAAAGCTAGCACTGGAGGTTGTACCAAAGAAGGTATTAGTATAAGAGATGAATTTAAAACTTTTGCTAAACATAATATTGAAGTAGTAGGTATTAGCAAAGATTCCATCAAAGCACAGTTTAATTTTTCTGAAAAAAATAATTTTCCATATGATTTATTATCGAATATGGATTTAGATGTTATCAAAAGTTACCATGCTTGGGGATTAAAAAAAATGTACGGTAAAGAGTATGAAGGTATCATGAGAATATCTTATCTGGTTGATGCAAATGGTATCATTGAGAAAGTATATTCAAAAGTAAAAACTGCAACACATGCAATGGACGTCATCGAGTCTTTAGATGAGTAGAATTTTATTAATTATAGCAATTATTATACTAAACAATTGCGCATCTGTCNGAAATCCAGAAGGAGGACCTGTAGATGAAATTCCTCCGACACTNNTCAGTACAAACCCACAAACATTAACAAGCATTACTCCTAAACAAAAAGTGACAATTCGATTTAGTGAATACTTAAAAGAAAGTTCTATAAAAAATTCTATTCAAGTGTATCCAATGNATGGNGAGAAAATAAAATATGAATTTANAGGGGATAAGATTGATGTGANGNTNCCNGAAAATCTTAATTATGATATGACCTACATGATTATGTTTGATTCCGGTCTTTTAGATGAGCACAGCATCCCAATTGAGCATGATATTAGTATCCCATTTACGATGAGCTCTGAAATTGATACAAGTTCAATAGAAGGGTATGTTTATGGTGATTTTGATAAAGCAACTATCTTGCTTTGGAGAGNAAANCTAGATCGAGCCANTATGTTAGATACANANCCAGACTACATCGCAAATACAAATGATGACAATAAGTTTACGTTCAACTATCTACCAGAAGGAGAATTCTCAGTACTCGCAGTACAACAATACGGTTCGAATATTGATTATACTAAAGGTCAATATGCATTTTATCATGAAACTACACTATCAACTAAAGATAAAAATTTAGATAAGATTAATTTTTTTATACATAAGGCCTCTGATGTAGAAGTATCAGAAAAAGATAGTTTGGCTGTAGTAGCAGAAAATAGTGAAGAGACAAAAAGAGTAGCCAAAGTATCAGGAACANTAACAGGAAAATTTCTTCATCCNNTAAAGATANTATTACAAAATGATACCCANTCNTACGTTNANACAGTTGCTTTAGATGGTTCNTATGCAATTAATAATATTGNAGGCGGTAAATACCAATTGTTAGTATTTGAAGATAGAAATAATGACAATAAATTAGATACAGGATCTTTTGAAGATACAATACAAGCAGAAGAATTTAATGTTTATCCTGAATCTTTATCTTGTAGAGAAAATTGGGAGCTAGAGTTACCAATTTGGAACTATGAAAAGGAAAATATAGAATGAAGGTTGTAGCAGTAAGTGGTTATTTTGATCCAATTCATGTAGGGCATCTAGAATACTTAAAAATGGCTAAGAGTTTAGGAGATAAATTAGTGGTGATTATAAACAGTGATTATCAAGCAGGTTTAAAAAAAGGAAAGTCATTTATGCCCGAACAAGATAGATTAGAAATTGTTCAAGCTCTACGTTGTGTTGATGAAGTGTTTCTNAGTATTGATAAGGACAAGAGTGTTTGTAAAAGTTTGGAGCATTTAAAGCCAGATATTTTTGCTAATGGGGGAGATAGAAGTCTGGAAGAAATTCCAGAGACGGCTGTCATGAAAAAGTATAACATAGAGATGGTAGATGGTTTAGGAGAAAAAATAAGAAGTAGTAGCGAGATTACAGGAATCAANAGTGACACATAAGAAAAAAAATAAAAAAAATCAGCAGCTTCTTGATGATTTTATTGAATTAAGTCATAAATTTGATATTAAAATTATCCAAGATAAAGGTGATTTTAATGGAGATAGTTGCATGTTGTTTGCTGATAATGTTGTAGTAATCAATAAGCATAAACCTCTAGAGCAACGTTTACATATATTAGCAAAATGTTTTAGTAGGATGGACTTAGATAATGTATATATTAAACCAGTATTGAGAGATCTGATTGATAATATTGAACCAGATAATGAATATGTCGCATAAAAAACATTTATGGGCTCCCTGGAAAATGGAATACATCAAAAAGAAAGATGGATCCCAAAAAATCTTTTCAGATAAACCAAATGAAAGTGATGATAGGGAAAACTTNATTCTTTATCGCGGAAAAACATGCTATGTAATTATGAATTATTATCCATATAATAATGGGCATCTTATGGTAGTTCCATATGAAGAAAAAAATGCAATAGAAGATTTAGAGGACGATACTTTATCAGAAATTATGAAAGTAACAAAAAAAACAATGACTATCTTAAGAGAGCACTTACATTGCGAAGGATTTAATTTTGGAGCGAACATAGGTAAGGGATCAGGGGCATCAATTGAAAGTCATTTACACTTTCANATCGTACCTCGTTGGCCTTCAGATACAAGTTTTATGCCTGTAGTAGGATCAACTAAAGTTGTAGCACAAGGGTTGCACGATACCTATGATTTGTTAAAACCATCTTTTGAGGCATTAGGNTAATGGATTTATTTTCACATTCATGGCTTCCTTTTTTATATCAATATAGTTTTGGGTTGCTAATTTTTGGTGGAGGATTGTTTGCAATCTTTAAAGCATATGGACATGAAGTGCTTTGGGGTGAGTATAAAGCATTTGTAGTAGCATTAGTCTGGGGATTCATTTATGTCACCTCCATCCATTTAATTATGACTATTGCTGCACTTAATAATGCTCCACAGCTTTATTTTATTATTCTTGCTGGTTATATTATTACTGGATTATTACTAAGTAGGTATATACGATGACTCCTGAAATAGCTACAAGTTCATTATTTTGGTTTATCCTAGTTTTTTATGTATCCTTTGTATTAGGTGCAGGTTTATTTTTTGCACGAAATAATCAATCTACAGAAGACTTTTTCTTTGGTGGTAGAAGATTTTCTTGGTGGTTAATTGGAATGTCAATGCTAGCTACTGGAGTAGGTTCGCATAGTTTTGCAAAATATGCATCAAAAGGATTTGAATATGGTTTTTCTTCTACAATGACCTATATGAATGATTGGTTCTTCATGCCACTCCTTTTATTTGGCTGGATTCCAATTATTTATTATATGAAAGTGAATTCTATCCCAGAATATTTTGAAAGANGATTTAATTCTACNGTAAGAAATTTATCAACNTTCACAATGATTCTATATCTAATAGGTTATATTGGAATTGGTTTGTTAGCCCTAGGNTCATTATTACAGCCCATTCTTGGTTGGGATATTGAAACAATCATTATTACCATTGCATTAATTTCCGGCATCTATGTTTCTTTAGGTGGGCAGACAGCTATTATCTTTACGGACTTTTTACAGGGAGTAGTTCTGCTCTTTGCAGGGCTCTTAATTTTTGGTCTCGGTATCGCATATCTAGGAGGNTTTGATATATTTTGGAATGCTTTATCTACAACTAATAAACTACCATTAGCTGACTTTAATTCACCGCCTGACTTTAATTTTGTAGGTGTATTCTGGCAAGATGGAGTAGTTGGATCTGTTGGATTTGCTTTTATGAATCAGGCTGTTATTATGCGCTTTTTATCTTCACGCTCTGTAGCAC
>AQSA01000017.1 GCA_000402815.1 Candidatus Neomarinimicrobium atlanticum
ACTATCATTAGGCCTAACATTAGGGACTCTTCCAATATGTACACCTTTTATATATGTATTTGGATCGGTTTCTTTATATTCGGGAATAATTACCAGATTAATTGGGCCTACATTTGCATTAGGATTCTGATATGGAGTAATTTTATCCCCTCTAGATACAACTAAACGAATGTGTATTTGGTCATCCATCCTATTCTTATCTAGTACTTTATTTATTTGATAAATTATTTCTTGTTTTGAGTAGGGGATATCTAATGAGATACCTTGCGCACTTGAGTATAATCTATCAAGATGATGTTCTATAAATACTAGCTTTGATTGATGAAGTCTAATACCCTCCCAAACACCATCTCCTAGTAAAAATCCACTATCAAAAACAGAAATTTTTGCTTCACTTCTATGAAACAACTCTCCATTGATATTAATAAAAATATCTTCATTTTTATGATTTGATATATATGAATGACTGCTCATTTGTGGGCCCACAGGGACTTGAACCCCGAACCTGCGGATTATGAGTCCGTTGCTCTAACCAATTGAGCTATGGGCCCCAAAAATTGTTATCTAATTTATGCTTTATTTACAATAAAATTGTAACTACTTTCACATTAAGATAAATCTAAATTAATATTTTATAAAGGAGAAATTTTGTTACAACCGATTATAAAAAATGAAAAATTTATTATAAAAAATTTCTTAAGTTTTTTGGTTACATATTTAAAGAAGTTTATCAAAATTGGTTTAGTATTTTCTCTTATTGGTACAGCATATTTTTTCATTAAACCTGCAGTGTACACATCGAAGGTATCCTTTTATACCAATTATAACGAAGCCCCACAAAGTTCTTTTTTAAGCATGTTACCAGCTGGGATGCTTGGCGGAGGAATGGGATACACAAGTTTATCTTTTTCTATAGAAAATTATCTTAGCTCTGAAGAATTCCTGATAGATATTGTTAATAATACTTATGACATAGATGGATCTAAAACTACTCTAACAAACCATTGGGGATCTGATTATAATAATTTTGTTGTATTAAACCCAATGACTTTTGCTAAAAGATTAAATTCATATTTTAATTTTAATAACGGCTTATCAGGCAAAGAAAAAAAAGAAATATATGCAGCAAGATTATTGAAGAATTCTTTATCATTTTCTGAGGATAGAAGATCTTTATTAAACACAATTACAATTGGTATTGAAGGAGATTCAGAATTAGGAATACAAATAATAGCTGATGTGTATGATTCAATTATCGGGTATTCTAGCAATGTAGTAAATACTAAAGCTTCTGAAAAAAAAGATTTTATTTCTAATAGGCTTGCTTCAATCCAAAAAAGTCTCATAATATCTGAAGATGCAATGTTAAAGTTTTCTCAGGAAAATAAACAAATAGAAAATTCCCCTTCATTAATTCTGGAAAGACAGAGATTACAAAAAGATATTACTCTATATAATCAATTATTCTTCACATTATCTGATCAACTTGAATTAGCTAAAATTAATGAAAAAGATAATACAACCTCATTCTTCTTATTAGATAAGCCAGTTACTGATAGATTAAAATCAGGTGGTGGTATTGTTTATAATGTAATATATTATTTTACAATATCTATAATCTTGAGCATGATATTTTATTTTTATCGTCATAGAAAAATTCTGTTTCAATCATGATAATATGGTTAACAGGTCAGCCGGGAAGTGGAAAAACAACATTAGCAAATTCTGTAATAGAAGTTCTTAAATCAGAAAAATCACATATAAAAATTATTAATCTTGATGGTGATGATCTAAGAGCTATTAATAAAAATAAAGATTATTCGAAAGAAGGAAGAATCAAAAATATATCTACAGCAATTTCAATCGTAAGATTTCTAGCTAACAAAGATTACACTTGTATTATATCGATTGTAGCTCCATACAAGTTTTTAAGAGACGAGCTTAAAGAAGAATTTACATTTTTAGAAATATATTTGCACACTACTGAAATTAGAGGTAGAGAAAATTTCTTTGCTGAAGATTATGAGGTGCCAACAGATTCAAATACACTAACAATAGATACTGGAAAATTAACAGTTAAGGAAAGTACAGATGAAATACTCAATGTTTATAGGAAGATGGCAACCTTGGCATGATGGCCACAGATGGTTAATTAATCAAAGATTAAGTGAAGGTAAAAATGTTTTGATTTGTGTAAGAGAGGTAAGCAAAGATGATAAAAATCCCTATAATCCTATAGAAGTCAAAGCTAATGTTGAAAAAGAGCTGAAGGATCTAATTGCTGAAAATCGAGTTAAAGTTTTGATCATTCCAGATGTTGAATCTATAAATTATGGAAGAGGTGTAGGATATGAAATTATTGAACATATACCTCCGAAGAATATTGGTGAAATATCTGCTACAAAAATTAGAAAAAAAATCTTTAAAGAAAAATAGGAGGCAATGTTTATGAATGAAGAAAATATAAACCCGAGAATAGGTATTATTGGTAAAGGATTTGTTGGTTCCGCTGTTGCTCATGGTTTTTCGCATGCTTGTGGATATAATGCAGAAATAAGAATTTATGATAAGGATAAATCGAGATCTTTGAATTCCCTAAATGAAACAGTAAATGAGTCAGACTTCATTTTTATATCTGTTCCAACTCCAGCTAGCTCATCAGGTCAAATGGATCTAAGTATTGTACGAACTGCTCTTAATGATATTAGTCTTATAAATAAAAATAAATCAAATATTATCTTACTTAGGTCAACGGTTACACCAGGTACAACTGAGTTACTAAAAGAAGAATTCCCCAGCTTAAGATTTGTTTTTAATCCAGAATTTTTAACTGAAAGATCTGCTGCTTTTGATTTTATTAATCAAAGTAGAGTGATTCTTGGAGGTGAAAAAAAATATACTAATAAAGTTAAGGATTTATATAAGCATCGTTTTGGAATGCATCTTCCTGTTGTTGAAACTACATTTCAAACTGCTGAACTAATAAAATATATGAATAATTTATTTTTTGCTACAAAAGTTTCTTTTTTGAATGAAATGTATAGAATATCTGGTCTTGTAGATGCGAATTGGGAAGAAGCTATGGAAGGTTTTATTCTAGATGGAAGAATTGGGCATTCTCACCTTAACGTGCCCGGTCCAGATGGTAAGCTTGGATTCGGAGGTAGCTGTTTTCCTAAGGATATCCAAGCATTTATTACATTTGGAAAGCAAATGGGTATCAATATGAATGTTCTTGAGGGTGCTTGGAAAACTAATCTTGAAGTTAGACCAGAAAAGGACTGGGAGAAATTGAAAGGTAGAGCAGTTTCAGATGAAGAGTAAGATTTAAAATAAACTCTTTATCAATAACGATGCTACAGCCAAAAATATTTAATTTTTTACTAGCTACACTTTTATCATATATATTTATATACATTATTCCCTGGCACGATTTCCATTATTTCCATGATTTTGAAGTATATAAAATCAGAGTTATGCAGCTATTCAGGGGTACTAATCTTCAAAATGAATCTTTTGGTATTTTTTTACTATTTAGTGAACTACTTTGGACTCAAATATTACAAATCCTCCCAATATATTTTTATGATATTAATGCTGGATTAACATTTATTTCTTTTGCCACACTTATTGTATATATGTACTTCACAATCACTAGAGTTAATCTTGTATTATCATTTATATTACTGTTTAATCCTATATTTATAGACTTGATTATCTCTCAAGTTAGAATTGGTGTATCTTTCAGTTTATTATTAGTGGCATACGTTTTTAGAAAATCAATAATAATACCAATTATATTAATAGTTTGCGCCACTCTTATTCATACGGCAACTCTTTTATTACTGGCAATTTTTATTGCACTATATTCTATAAAGATTTTTTTGAATGATAACAAAAAATATTTAAAAGGTGCCTTTATTTTACCAATTTTTATAATGTTTTTCATCCAGGTTGCATTATTAACTATCTTTGATTTTTTTGGAGATACAGAAAGATCCGGATACATCACCAATCCAGTATATAGCTCAATTTTTTTTACAATTCCTTGGTTTTTTTTTAGTTTTATGATTGCTATTTTACCTAAAAATTCTTCTATAGACGATAATATTGACTTTGTTGCATATGCTATTTGTATGGGGTCTTTATTTCTTTTTTCTAGTTTATTTGAATTCTATGGTTCCAGGTTCGTTGCTGTTTCTTTCCCTCTTTTTATAGTTTCTATTAATTGTTTATCTAATCAATTTAGATATCCAATGTTTGTAATATTATTTTTATATCAATTAACATACTTTACATATTGGCTATGAATTATTTTCGTAACATATATAATCAAATTAAACTTTCAGATTATATAAAAGATATTTCAACATTAGTTGGAGGTTCTCTAATAGCTCAAATTATTGTATTTTTATCTTTGCCCTTAATATCAAGATTGTATTTACCAGAAGATTTCGGAGCTTATTCTACATTTATAACGATATCAGGTATATTTGGATTAATCTCTAACTTACTGTACGACAGAGCAATCATTTTACCTAAAAAAAACTCTAATGCGTTAGGAATTTTTTTAGCTGCAATTTTCTTTTCCATTATTATTTTTTTAGTAATTTTATTGACCTTTCTTTTATTTAAACCTTTTTTATCAAACTATCTTTTTTTTGGAAGCACGCTTTTATTTTTACTTTTGCCTTTAAGAGTGCTACAATTAGGAATTTTTCAATCATCAGAACAAGTCTCTTTAAGAAATAAAAAATTTAAATCTTTATCATTAATAAGATCTTCAAATTCTTTTTTAACTTCAACATTTCAAATTCTCAGTAATCTTCTTTTTAGCTTAAATGGCGGCTTAATATTTGGTAAAGTATTTTCTGACATAATTTCCTCTATACTTTTGTTGGCAATAAATTTTAAATTTATCTTAATAAATATTAGAAAAATTAGTTTTAATTCAATTCATGCAAGTATAAAAAAATATTTAGTATTCCCTAAATTTCAGTTGCCATCTGTATTTTTTAATACATGTTCTCAAGGAATGCCAATTATATTCCTAACCTCATTCTTTTCTTTAGAAGTAGCTGGTTTTTATGGGATGAGTTTAAGATTGCTTAAGCAACCTACTGAGCTCATTGGATCCTCAACACAGAACGTATTTTATCAAAGAGCTTCACATTTATTTAATAATAAAAAAAGCATATTAAACCTATTCAACAATACAACAATTACTTTAGCTAAGATTTATTTTTTACCAATGATATTTATAATTTTATTTGCACCACAAATATTTAACGTATTTTTAGGTGATGAGTGGATTAAAGCTGGTGAAATTTCTCAAGCTTTAGTACTCTGGTGCTTTTTTTCGTTTATTAAGCCTCCAGCGATGATAATGTTTAATATCTTAAATCTTCAATACATGCAATTTAGAATAGAATTTGTGCAGCTAGTATTAAGAATTATAGCGCTCTCAATTGGATATTTATATTTTAATTCATATATGATATCTTTGTATCTATTTATCTTAGTTAGCATAATAGTCGATACATTCACGATATCTTTTATCAAAAAATCTATTATAAAAAGTGAAAAAGTTTTAAAAATTAATTCCTCTAACAAGATAGCGTTTATTATAAGTGGATTAGGGCAAGGTGGCGCAGAAAGGGTTATGACTACCGTTGCAAATGAATGCACTGATAAAGGTTATGATGTAGAAATTATTGCAGGATATTCTAATCATCCTGCATATAATATTAACAAAAATATTAAAGTGCACTATGTTGGATATAAGAGATTAAACTTTGAAAATCTTTTCATATTAATTAAGCCAATATATGAAAGAATTTTCTCGTTAAAAAAAATAATTAATAAAGTTAATCCAGATATTCTAATATCATTTGGAGATGCGACTAACATACAGTCTATTATGGCTAATAGATTTTTATCAACCAATAAAAGAAAACATATTATTTCTATAAGAAGTAATCCCGAAAAGTTACATTTTTTAACAAAGTTATTTGTAGCAATTTTCTATAATTTTTCAAATTTATTAGTTGTGCAAACATTATTTGTTGAACAATGGGCAAAAAAACGATTTAAATTTTTAAAAACTAAACAAATTAAAAATCCAGTTAAGTTACCAGAGTTACAGAAATCTAAAAGAGATATTGATTTTCTTCATGTTGGGACGATAAAATTTGAAAAAAATCATATAAGCTTAATTAAAGCATTTAATAGTATTAAAGATAAGATTGATGAAAATGCTAAGCTTGTACTTGTTGGAGGTATTGAATCTCAGAGTCTTTATAGAAGTATTATAGATCTTATTGAAGAGCTAGATCTAGAAAAAAAAGTTATTTTTGAGGGTCCACAAAAAAATGTTAATAAGTATTACCAAAATAGTAAAATATTTGTTTTACCATCTCTATATGAAGGGATGTCAAACTCTTTACTTGAAGCGATGAGTAATAAATTACCCTGCATCACAACTGCATACGGTGGATCTTCAAGTGTAATAAATCATGGACATAATGGGATTATTGTTCCCCAAAACGACATTAATGCATTAGCTGAAGCAATGTTAGACTTATTTCACAATGAACATAAAAGAAATAAATTAGGAGAAAATGCTAGAAATGAAATAGAACAACACTATAACAAAAAAATTATAATTAAAAAATGGTTAAATACCATTAAACAAACCCTATAGGTCTTCCATATAAATTTTATATAAAAATTTAATGTCATATTTTTCTTTGATGAGTTTTCTTCCGTAAATACCCATATCAATTTTTCTGTCACTTGCAAGATTATGAAATTTTACAATTTGTCTATAAAGACTATCTGGACTTCTAGGCTCACAAAGAAATCCATTTTTGCCATGAATAATTAATTCTTTGCAACCAGGTACATTTGAAGCAATAACAGGAACTTCCATACTTAAAGCTTCGAGCACTACATTTGATAGCCCTTCGCGATAAGATGGAAGTATTAAGCAGTCTACTTCTTCAAGGAGTTTTTTGACGTTTTTTTTATGTCCGATATAGGTAATATTTTTTTCTTCTGAAAGCATAAAATTGCTCATTTTGATCGATGAAGGATTATTTTTATTATACTGACCAGCAATTATGAGACTTGCCTCGTAACTATCTAAGTACTGAGCAAATGCAGTTATGAGTTCGTTGAGACCTTTTTCTTTAACAAGTCGACCTATAAAAAGAAAGTTGATTTTGGTTGAAGGTATTAGTTTTTTAGACCTTTTAAACTTTGAACTATTAACCCCAGATCCAGGTATTAGTTTAGATTTAGAAGTATTTGAAATTTTTAATTTTTCAAATAAGTTTAGGTCAGCTTTATTTTGAAAGTAAATTTTATGAACGTTCTTTTGTGAAAATTTATAAAGATAAATTACAAACCATTTCAAAATATTTGATTGTAAGAAAGTAGTCCCAAGACCTGAAATATTATTAATCGTTTTTATATTAAGTAAATTTGATACGATGCTACCATAAATATTAGACTTTATTGTAGAATTAAATAAAATATGTGGATTAATTTTTTTAAATATTTTATAGTATTGTAATAGTAAAGAAAGATCTGAAAAAATGTTTTTTTTATTAGCTTGGATTTTTACTGATATTATGTTGACACCACATTTTTCTAATTTGTTTCTATAGTTGTCATTAGCTGCAACAGCATATATTTCGTGCCCTTGATCTTTGATATGCTTAATTACATCAATTCTTAATTTATAAATGTGTTCAAACGAGTTAGCTGAAAAAAGGACTATCATATAATGCTTAATATATTTAGTATTTATTAAAATATTTACTTTAAATAATAAAAATAATATATGAGACAAATCATAAAACTCTTTTTTGACTATTTCCTTTCTTTTTCTCTTTTAATCATATTATTCCCGATAATTCTTATAATTTCTTTAATTATACTATTTATCGATGGAAAACCTATTTTTTTTATACAAAAGAGACAGGGCTTAAATGAAAGTATCTTTAATATTTATAAATTCAGAACAATGAAAAATAATGATGGTAATAATAGCTCTGATCAAGAAAGAACTACCCATATTGGAGCTATATTAAGAAAATTTAGCTTAGATGAACTACCAACTCTTTTGAATGTAATTATGGGTGAAATGAGTTTTGTTGGACCTCGTCCATTACTAGCTGAGTATAGCAATTTATATAATGATGATCAAAAAAAACGCTTTTTGATGAAGCCTGGTATAACAGGCTGGGCACAAATTAATGGTAGAAATTCTATTTCATGGGAAAAGAAATTTGAATTAGATCTATGGTATATTAAAAACCATAGCCTTTTTTTAGATTTACAAATATTACTAAAAACAATTTTAAAAATTTTTATAAATAAGGATGTAAATTCATCAAATGAAAATACAATGGATAAATTTGGAACACCGTGATTTATGAAAACTTTAAATCAATTTCATAAGAATATTGCAATTTTAGGAGCAGGCGCCTTTGGAAGAGAAGTCTTATGTCATATACGAGATTGTTATGCAATCTCAAACACTAATGATATGATCGATATTGTATATATTGATGACAATCACAATGGTAGCGAGGTAATGGGTTGTAAAGTTTATAATTCTACTAATTTTGATTATAAGAATTTTCATCTAATTATTAGTATTGGTAGTTCAATAACTAGAAGTAAAGTTGTAAAAGAAATGTCGCCGAATATAAAATATGCTAGCTTCATTCATCCTAGTGCAATATTATCAGATAGAAATATAAAAATAGGAGAAGGAAGTATTATATCTCCAGGTTGTATTCTTACTACAAATATAATTATTGGAAAGCATTGTCATTTAAATTTGCATGTTACAATTGGACATGATACAGAAATTGGGGACTGCTTTAGCGCTGCGCCAGGTGTGAATATTAGTGGAAATTGCAAAATTGGTGATAATGTGTACATTGGCACTGGAGCAGCAATTAAGCAAGGAGTTTCTATAGCAAGTAATACTGTTATAGGAATGGGAGCTGTAGTAGTAAAAGATATTGATATTAAAGGGACTTATGTGGGTAACCCTGCTAAAATTTTGGATAAATAAATGAATAGTTGGCCATACTTTGATAAAAAAGATGTAGCTAAAGCTAAAGAAGTTTTAGAATCAGGTAAGATAAACTATTGGACAGGATCTGAAGGTAGAGAATTTGAAAAGGAGTTTTCAAAATATGTTAATGTTGATTATTCTGTAGCTGTAGATAATGGTACAAATGCTTTAATTTTAGCTGCACACGCTCTAGGAATTTCAAAAGGTGATGAAGTAATTATGAGCCCTAGAACATTCGTTGCTTCAGCATTTAGTATTATGCACTTAGGTGCAAAACCTATTTTTGTAGATATTGATAGAAATTCTCAAAATATGGATGCCTCATTAATTGAGCAAGCAATTACTCCAAATACAAAAGCAATTATGGCTATTCATATAGCTGGATGGCCCTGTGAAATGGATATAATCCAAGAAATTTGTAAGGAACATAATCTTTACCTTATTGAAGATTGTGCTCAAGCACATGGCGCTCAATATAACAATCAGTCTGTAGGTTCTTTCGGTGATATCAATGCATGGTCTTTTTGCCAGGATAAAATCATGTCTACAGCTGGTGAAGGTGGTATGGTAACAACAAATAACAAAAAGTTGTGGGAAAAGGTGTGGTCTTTTAAGGATCATGGTAAAAACTACGATACCGTATATAACAAAGAGCACCCTCCTGGGTTTAGATGGCTCCACGAAGATCATGGAACAAATGCTAGATTAACTGAAATACAATCTGCTATTGGAAGACTTCAACTAAGGAAATTAGATAGTTGGATTGATAAAAGAACAAGGCTAGCGAATATATTTAATAATGGGTTTAAAGATGTTGATGGGTTAAGAATTGCTCTTTACCCAGATCATATTAAACATGCTCATTATAAGTATTATGTTTTTGTAGAAAATGAAAAGCTAAAAGATGGTAAGAATAGAGACTTCATAATGAATACACTAAATGCAATGGGCACTCCATGTTATAGTGGTAGTTGTAGTGAGATTTATAGAGAAAAAGCTTTTGATAAATTATTTCCAGAAGGACATACGACTTTAACTGTGGCAAAAGAACTTGCAGATACATCTCTTATGTTCCTTGTACATCCAACCATAGATGAAGAAGATATCTATACTATTGTTGATCAAACTAACAGCATCATGAAGGATATTTTAAAATAAATAATTATTTTTTATAGATAGAAAAATGTATAATGTTTAGTAGAATAACTATGAACGAACAAACAAAACCAGTAATAAAATTTTTCATTGATTTGTCTGCTGCATTTTTCTCTATTTTTTTATCATATTCATTTCTTTATAGTTTTGATTTTATATCTATCAATACCAGTGATATAGCTACTCAATTTGCACTCTTTTCATTTTCATACCTTATCTCTTCATTAATAACAAAAAATTATGCATCTGTATGGGGATACGCTAGTTTGAGTGAAGTATTTTTATTAGCCTCAAATATCGCTTTATCATTTATTTTTACAATAATCATAGGATTAATTTCTGGACTAGGGACAAATGTGAAAGCAGTAGTATTATTTTTTATTTTATTTAGTTTTTTATCAGCTTCCTTACGTTTACTAAGACGATTTATTGCTGAAAGAAATAGTTTACCAATAGGTGCAAAAAAAGCTATCATTATAGGGGTTAATCAAGCAACAAATAATTTTTTAAAAAATCCAGGAAGTAGATCCCAGTATAATATTATGGGTATTATTGATGACTCCTATGATTTAGGAAAAAAAATTGCTAATCATAAAGTGGTTGGTAACACTCTTGACTTAGAGAAGTTTATAAAAGAAAAAGATGTAGAAGTAATTATCTATACTGGGATATATGACAATGAACCAATTTTAAAAAAGAATCTTATAAGAAGAGTTGTAAATTTAAGTGCTACATTTCTTACCCTAGAGCATTCCCTTAAAAAAGACATTCCTTTGAGTATTTCTAGTATGGATGAAGTGGCAGAAATTGAGAACACATTATTGCCCAAAGTCTCGAAGGAAAAATCAAAAAATATTTTAGTCACTGGTGGCGCTGGATATATTGGAGTCCATTTAGTCAAAATTTTACTAGATGATGGATATAATGTAACTATTCTAGATAATTTCACATTTGGTAAGGAGTCAATTTCACATATTAAAGATCACCCTCATTTAACGATTATCGAGGGAGATATTACTAATATAAAAGATTTAGTTAAGTCTGTTAAGAATAATCGTTTTGTAGTTGCTTTAGCAGCTATTGTTGGAGATCCTGCTAGCAGTATAGATGCAGAAGAAACACTAAATTTGAATTATGAGAGTACTAAGATTTTAACTCAAATTTGTAATTTTTACGAAGTTGAAAAACTTATTTTTGCCTCTAGTTGCAGCGTATATGGTTCGAATGATTCAATCATATTGAATGAAGAATCTTATCTTAATCCAGTATCTCTATATGCTAGAACTCGTATTTACTCAGAGAATTATATATTAGATAATTGCCAGTCTGTAAGTCCTACTATCATGAGACTTTCTACAGTATTCGGGTTTTCGCCTAGAATGAGATATGATCTTGTAGTGAACACATTATTAGTCAGGGCTTTAAGGGATAATAAATTTAGTGTTTTTGGCGGTGATCAATGGAGACCATTCGTTCATTGTTATGATGTAGCTAGAGCGTTTAAAATGGCATTAGAGTCCGATAAAAGCATTACGCATAACCAAGTATTTAATGTCGGTTCAGATGATATGAATTTTACTATAGACCAAATAGGACAAAAAGTTGCTGAAAAAATTCCAGATGCTACTTTCAGTACAGTAGAAGAGGATGTAGATAAGAGAAATTATAGAGTATCTTTTTCAAAAATATCAGATATTTTAGGGTTTAGAAATAAATTTGATATTGAAATGGGGTTAGATGAGATGGTACAAAACATTGGTACAGATCCTAAGCTACTAGAGTATGAGGATAAAATTTATTCTAATTTTACTCACCTTAAAGATTCATACGATAAACAATAGAACTTATATATTTTCCTATGCTTAGCGATGCAGTTAATCCTGGAGAATCAATCCCAATAAGATTTATTAAATTTTTATACCCATTGCTAGACTCTTCCGCAATATAAAAATCAGAATAATGATTTGATGAATAAAATAATTTTGGCCTAATACCCGAGTAGTCTGCATTCAAATCTTCAATTTTTAAACCTTTTATATACTCTTTAGCGCTAATAAAAAATTTATTTGCTCCACTTTCTTCAACAGAATAATCAAAGTCTTTCTCTTCAATATATTCATAATCTGGACCAAGTTTAGATCTACTAGTTGCATCAAAGCTTATGTGTATACCTAATGAATCGTCATCTTGAGGTAAAGAATAAATTAATTTATTAAATTTTCCAGTCCATTTTGTTGATAAAGAGAAGTAGGACCCTTTGTAAAATTTCATTTTGGGTATCTTTAGGGAATCTTTCATAATGTTATATGCCATATTATAACTTTCAAGTCCAGCAGAGTTAATTAAAACCTTTGTTTGAATATTTTCAACTTCTCCATTTTTTCTTTCTATATCTAATGTATAGCTATCAGGATTTTTTATAATTTTTTTTAGGCTTACTATCGAAAATATATGTATGATTTTTGCTAGATATCCTGAATAAATGATTCATAAAATCATGAGAATCTACCACTCCAGAATTTTTGATTAACACAGATTTATCAGAAAATATGTTAGGTTCTATTTTTTCTGTTTGTTTTGAATCAAGAAGTTCAAAATCAATGTTTTTTTCTGTCAAGGATTTAATGAATAGTTGGAGTTTGTTTTCTTCTTCTTTTTTTGATACAATAATTTTTTCACATTGATTAAACCATATTTTATTTTCTTTACAGAAATTATATAACAGTTTATTGCCTTCAATGCAGAATTTATATTTTAGACTATCGATGTGATTGAAGATTCCAGAATGAATGACTTCACTATTTCTGCTTGATGTTTCTGTTCCAAAAGCATCATTTTTTTCAACAACTAGAACTGAGTATTTAGTTTCTTCGGATAAATATTTGGCAATTGCCAAACCCACTACACCTGCACCAATTATTGTAATATCAAATTCAGGATTTTGATGTGACAAACTAATACCTGTAGCTATCTTTTTTGAATGGACCGTCAATGTCCACTCCAATATACTCTGCCTGCTCTTCTGAAAGTAATGTGAGTTCTGCGTCTAAATGATCAAGATGAAGTCTTGCAACCTCTTCATCAAGTTCTCTTGGAAGATGGTAAAGATCTACTGCAGGTTTATTTTTAGCAAGAAATATTTGAGCTAATACTTGATTTGCAAAGGATGTAGACATTACAAAACTAGCATGTCCTGTAGCACAACCTAAATTTACCAACCTTCCTTCAGCTAGTAAAAATATTTGTTTTTGGTTTGGAAAGGTGTAGCTGTCATACTGTGGTTTAATCTGCTCTCTCACTGCATCAGAATTATTAAGAGCTTCGACTTCAATTTCATTATCAAAATGTCCGATATTACAAACAATGGCCTGATCTCTCATTTTTCTCATATGTTGTAGAGTAATGATATCTTTATTACCAGTTGTGGTGACAAAAAGATGCCCCTTACCTAAAACACTTTCTAGTTTTTTAACTTGGAATCCTTCCATAGCTGCTTGAAGAGCACATATAGGATCAATTTCAGTTATAATGACATTACAACCATACGACTTCATAGATTGAGCACAACCTTTTCCNACATCTCCGTATCCACAGACTACAACTGTCTTACCTGCCATCATTACCTCTGTAGCACGCTTAATACCATCTACTAATGATTCACGACACCCATAAAGATTATCAAATTTTGATTTGGTGGCAGAATCATTAACATTGAAAGCGGCAAATAAAAGTNTATTATCTTGTTGCATCTCGACCAAGCGAGCAACACCGGTAGTNGTTTCCTCTGAAACTCCAATAATATCTGGTACAATATTATGCCAATGATTTGAATTAAGTCGATGTACTTTTCTAATGAGATTTTCAATTACAATTTCTTCTGGATTTGTTGTTGTTATATCTGGATAGTTTTGATGTTCATTGAAATAATTTTCTAGTTCATATCCTTTATGGATTAGAAGCGTAGCATCACCGCCATCATCAACAAGTAAATTTGGACCCGAGTTGTTCTCAAAAGTCAAAGCTTGTAAGGTGCAATCCCAATACTCTTCTAATGTTTCTCCTTTCCAGGCATAAACAGGAGTTCCAGTTGCTGCAATCGCCGCCGCCGCCTCATCTTGAGTCGAAAATATATTACAACTCGCCCATCTTACATCAGCTCCTAAATCTTTTAATGTTTCAATAAGAATAGCAGTTTCTTTAGTCATATGTAAGGAACCAGTTAGTCTGAATCCCTTCAAAGGTTTTTTGCTAGCATACTGCCTTCTTAAGGACATCAGTCCTGGCATTTCTTTCTCAGATATAGAAATTTTCTTTCTACCTAAATCTGCTAAGTTAATATCTTTTATTTTATAATCTGTTTTCATAGTGATCCTAATTTATCAGTCAAATCAATTTTTTCCCAAGGAAGATTTTCTTTTCCAAGGTGACCGTAGTTTGTTGTGTCTATAAGGTTAATATTAAATAAATCAAATTTATTAATAATACCAAGCGGAGTTAGGTCAATATTTTCTTGAACCCATTTTGTAATATCCGATCTTACTTTGCCATCGCAATAAATATAGATTGATGTTGGTTCCTTAATTCCGATTGCATAACTGAGTTGTACAGTCGCATTGGATGCTATTTTGCTTGCAACAATATTTTTCGCTATATATCGCGCCATATATGTTGCGCTTCTGTCCACTTTGGTACAATCTTTTCCACTAAATGCACCTCCACCATGCGGGGCATAACCTCCATAGGTGTCTACAATAATTTTTCTACCTGTTAATCCTGTATCGCCATCTGGACCACCCACTACGAATCTTCCAGTAGGATTAATCATAAATTCTGTATTTGAATCAATATGATTATGAATAATGGGAGTAATAATATCTCTTACGCCACTACGAACATCGTCAATTGACATATTTTTAGCATGTTGCGTACTACAAACAACATTAGATATACCAATTGGCTTATTAATATCGGAATATGTAAATGTAATTTGTGCTTTTCCATCAGGCCCCAACCATGAAGCGCCTTGATGTCTTGCATCTGCTAAGGCTTTAGTAATTTGATGACTGTAATGAATTGGACTTGGCATCAAGCTTTCTGTTTCATCGCATGCATATCCAAACATCAATCCTTGATCACCGGCACCAAAATTGTCAGTTCCAAGTGCGATGTCAGGACTTTGACCATGGAGCTCACTGTAAAATTTTAAATTTTTCCAGCTAAAACCTTCTTGATCATACCCAATAGATCTTACAGTATCTCTTGTAATTTTTTCTAGCATGACCTTATCAATTTCTTTACTGCTTTTATATTCGCCAGCAATGGTTACCATGTTGGTAGTCACTAGTGTTTCTATAGCTGCGCGATGAGCTGTATTATTATCAATAATGTAGTCAGCAATAGCATCAGATATTAAGTCCGAGACTTT
>AQSA01000018.1 GCA_000402815.1 Candidatus Neomarinimicrobium atlanticum
CTGCAATCGCCGCCGCCGCCTCATCTTGAGTCGAAAATATATTACAACTCGCCCATCTTACATCAGCTCCTAAATCTTTTAATGTTTCAATAAGAATAGCAGTTTCTTTAGTCATATGTAGGGAACCAGTTAGTCTGAATCCCTTCAAAGGTTTTTTGCTAGCATACTGCTTTCTTAAGGACATCAGTCCTGGCATTTCTTTCTCGGATATAGAAATTTTCTTTCTACCTAAATCTGCTAAGTTAATATCTTTTATTTTATAATCTGTCTTCATAGTGATCCTAATTTATCAGTCAAATCAATTTTTTCCCAAGGAAGATTTTCTTTTCCAAGGTGACCGTAGTTTGTTGTATCTGTAAGGTTAATATTAAATAAATCAAATTTATTAATAATGCCGAGCGGAGTTAGGTCAATATTTTTTTGAATCCATTTTGTAATATCAGATCTTACTTTGCCATCGCAATAAATATAGATTGATGTCGGTTCTTTAATTCCAATTGCATAACTGAGCTGTACCGTCGCATTTGATGCTATTTTGCTTGCAACAATATTTTTCGCTATATATCGCGCCATATACGTAGCGCTTCTGTCCACTTTAGTACAATCTTTTCCACTGAATGCACCTCCACCATGTGGTGCATAACCTCCATAGGTATCTACAATAATTTTCCTACCTGTTAATCCTGTATCGCCATCAGGGCCACCAACTACGAATCTTCCAGTAGGATTAATAATAAATTCTGTATTTGAATCAATATGATTATGAATCATAGGAGTAATAATATCTTTTACGCCATCACGAACATCATCAATCGACATATCTTTAGCATGTTGGGTACTACAAACAACATTAGATATACCAATTGGATTATTAATATCAGAATATGTAAATGTAATTTGTGCTTTTCCATCAGGTCCCAACCATGAAACACCTTTATGTCTTGCATCTGCTAATGCTTTAGTGATTTGATGGCTGTAATGAATGGGGCTTGGCATCATGCTTTCTGTTTCATCGCATGCATAGCCAAACATCAATCCTTGATCACCCGCACCAAAATCGTCAGTTCCAAGTGCGATATCAGAACTTTGACCATGAAGCTCACTATAAAATTTTAAATTTTTCCAGCTAAAGCCTTCTTGATCATAACCAATAGATCTTACAGTATCTCTTACAATTTTTTCTAGCATGACCTTATCAATTTCTTTACTGCTTTTATATTCGCCAGCAATTGTTACCATATTGGTAGTTACTAGTGTTTCTATAGCTGCGCGATGAGTTGTATTATTATCAATAATGTAGTCAGCTATAGCATCAGATATTAAGTCTGAGACTTTGTCTGGATGGCCCTCTGTAACAGACTCTGAAGTAAATGTGTATGTATTCATTTATTTATCTTTCACCCATTTATGAAGTGTATAGTCAACTGTAATTTCATCACCAGAACTTAATATTGATAATGTTCTTATTTTAATAAAATCATTTTCATATACTGCTTCACAGTTAGGTGTTGTACTATGATTAAAGAATCCACCAAGAGAGGTTCTTATATACCCATGCAAAAATCTATCATCCTGAACATGGCTAATACCTAATTCTACGCCTTTTTTAATTTCTGCAGTAGCAAATAATCCTAGACCATGAATGACTGATTTTTTAATCGTTAAGTATGCAGGTATTGGCTTAAACTGTTTTAATTTTTTAAAGTCATTCATTGTGGTCAAAGTATTATATTTTTAACTCATAATAAATGTTTTTATTTTAGACGAATTAGAATATATTCCCATCAGAAATGAATAAAAAGTATCACAAAAAGAGTATAACATAATCATGGCCGTGATTGATCAAATAATTCTATTACAAGATGTTGATAATAAATTATTTGAAATCAATAAACTATTAGGCGATCTTCCAAATCAAGTTCAAGAACTAACAGATCAACAAGAATCTACAACACAATCTCTAGCTGACAAGGAAGAGCTATTAAAAACTACTTCAGTAGATATCCAGACTTCAGAGACATTAATTGCGACTACTCAAGAAAAAGTAGATACCCTAAAAGATAAATTAATTGATGGGTCTATTAGCAATAATAAAGAATATGATGCTATGATGGATACTATTGATTTTGAAAAAAATATAATCTTTGAAAAAGAAAATGAATTATTAGTTCTTATGGAGACAAAAGAAAACTTATCCAAAGAGATTGATGAAGATAAGGCAGCTCTTGACGGTATTATTGAAGAACTAAATACTAAAAAAGAATCATTAAATAAAAAAGTAGATGATGTGTCCGAAGAAAAGAATGCTCTTGCAAAAGAACGCGATAGTATAGTTGTTGGTATTGACGCAGATACATTAGATCAGTATGCACAAATTTATGAAGCCAGATCGGGAGTGGCATGCTCAGAGATTCTTGATAGTAATTGTGAAGGATGCGGGGGATACATCCCTCCACAGATTGTAAATGAAGCCCTTGCTAAAAGTATTGTAAACTGTGGTACTTGTAGTCGTTTTTTGCATAAATCTGAAATTTAATTTTTTTCTTCTTAATTCAATTTCTATCCCTTATTATATCAAAATGAGCTGATTGGGTGATTACTCAATTTATTTGAGAGGAAAGTCCGGGCACCATAGAGCATAGTGCCACCTAACGGGTGGGATTCGCGAGAATATGGATTAGTGCAGCAGAGAATAGACCGCCATTTATTTGGCAAGGGTGAAACGGAGGTGTAAGAGACCCCCAGTAGTAGTGGTAACATTACTAGCTTGTAAACCCCACTAGGTGCAAGATCAAGTAGTTCCAAGATACGGCTCGTATCATTGAGGAACGGGTAGATCGCTAGAGTTCTATAGTGATATAGAATAGAGAGGAATGATCATCGCATTGAAAAATGTACAGAACCCGGCTTATAGATCGGCTCAAAGAATTTTAGATTATAAGTAAATAGCAGGTAAAACGGTTGTAGTCTGTGGATACGGAGATGTCGGAAAAGGTTGTGCTCAATCTATGAAGTCGTATGGTTGCAATGTCATTATAACTGAAATTGATCCTATATGTGCTCTGCAAGCAGCTATGGAAGGATTCCAAGTTAAAAAACTAGAAAATGTTTTAGAAAAGGGACATCTTTTTGTCACCACAACTGGTAATAAAGATATAATTACTCTTGAACATATGAGAGAGATGAGAGATCAGGCTATTGTTTGTAATATAGGTCATTTTGATAATGAAATTGAAGTTGAAGCTCTTAATAATTCTGATGCAATCAGAGAACAAATTAAACCCCAGTATGACAGCTATACGTTTCCAAACCAAAAACAAATATATTTATTAGCTGAGGGAAGGTTGGTAAATTTAGGTTGCGCAACTGGACATGCAAGCTTTGTTATGTCAACATCATTTGCAAATCAAGTTTTAGCACAACTGTTCTTAGCTAAAGAAAAACCTGAAATTGGTTTATATAATTTACCAAAAGAATTAGATGAGGAAGTTGCAAGACTACATTTGAAACATCTTGATGCTGATTTAACGGTATTAACAAAAGATCAAGCAGATTATATTGGAGTTAAAGTAGATGGTCCATTCAAGAAAGATGAATATAGATATTAACTAGTTTTTTAAGCTAATTTTTTATATATAATAATTGATCCAGACACATCAATTTTAATATTAAAATATTTTTCTGAGTCCAGTTTGCTATTTTCTTTTTTGAAAAACATGAAGTACCCTCCTCCTCCTGCTCCACAAATCTTTCCGGCATAGCAGTTTTTGGGAACGTGCTTATCATATATACTTTCTAAATCTTTTTTAACTGCAGATTTAACTAATGTCTTTTTTTCTTTCCAATAATTATCTAATTGAGCATACATATTTTTAAAAGATTGACTATAAAGATCTTCTTCAAATTTATTTACAATATTAGGGAAAGATTTTAATCTTTCTAAATTAACTGAAAGATTAATCTTTTGTTTTTCTAATACNTTAGAAGCTGATCTTACAATATTAGAATTTACTAATATGAGTTGATCTTCTAAGTTTTTGTAGAGATTATTTTCGTCCGGTATTTTATTGATTTCCACTTCACCGTTTGAATGAAAGATAATTTTCTTAAGACCTCCAATGCTAGCGCCATATTGATCTTGCTTACCAATTGGAGCTTTGCAGATATCAATCTCAATTTCACAGGCCAGTCTAGCGAGTTCTTTTTGGCTCACAGTCTTGCCAATATATTGAAATAATGCATTTAAGAGACCTACAGTAAATGTACTTGATGAGCCCAATCCAGAACCTTCAGATGGAATATCTGCTATTGAGGTAATTTCAATAGAGTCCTTAATTCCGACCATTTCTAAGCATGCCTTGATTATTCCATGTTTAATTTCTGATACGGAGTAAACAATTTCTCTTTTAGAGTAATTTAGAACGATTTCTTTATCATATCTTTTTTTTACAATGATATATATATATTTATTAATCGCGATAGATATAACGCTACCGGGTATTTGACTATAAAAATATTTCATGTCAGTACCGCCGCCAACAAATGAAATTCTCAAAGGTGTCCTTGAAATAATCATTCAGAAGTATAATACTTTATTTATTACTTTACAATATCAGTAATTGTAGTATTTAATTAAGGATTTTACAATATCANTAATTGAATGTTTGCTATTCCAACCCAAATATCTTTTTGCGCGATCAGAAGATGCTATTAGTTCATCGGGGTCGCCATATCTTCTTTCTTTAAATACATAGTTCGAGTCAACTTCTAGTAAATCTGATATCAGTTTAATTAGCTCGAGATTTGACACACCTCTTTCGGAACCTAAATTAAAAGAATCAAATTTTATCTGTTCAATTTTTAAGAATGCCAACATGTGAGCATCAACCAGGTCTTCAACATGTACATAATCACGAACACAAGTGCCGTCATTCGTAGCATAATCGTTACCAAAAATATTAAAAACACTATTATCTCTAATTGATCTAAAAATTAAAGGCAATATATGCGTTTCATGTTTTCGTTGCTCTCCAATATTACCAAATGCCCCAGCAGCATTAAAATAACGAAGAGAAATACTATTTATATTATATGCTTTATAATACCATTCTAAAATTTTTTCACCAATTAATTTAGTTTCACCATAAGAACTAATTGGAATTTTGGAATGACTTTCATCAACAGGGATAGTAACTGGATTTCCAAAGACTGCAGCAGAAGATGAAAAAATAATTTTTTTACAACTATTTTTATTCATGACATCTAGCAACGATATCATTTGAGAAACGTTATTATTGAAGAAAGGGCTTGGGTTAGAATTTGATTCTCCAATTCTTGCAAATGCCGCAAAATGAAAAACGCAATCAATATCATTTTCAAAGACTTTACCTAAAGTTGATTTATCTCCAAAGTTTGATTTATAAAAAATCACATTATCAGGAAAATCTTTATTAAAACTATCGTAAAGATTGTCAATCACAAATATGTTATCAAATTTTTTAAAAAATTTATTAATAAAAGTTTTTCCTATATATCCTGCACCTCCGGTAACTAAAATATTCATTTTTTAAACAGCATCCTTTCCCAATAAAGCAATTGGTGTTTTAAACAAAATTATAAGGTCATTTATAAAACTTCTATTCTTAGCATAGTCTAAATCCATTTTAATTCTTTGAGAATAATTAACATTTGATCTACCAGAGATTTGCCATGTACACGTAATGCCAGGCTTTACTATATATAATAATTCCTGATTTTTTTTATTAAAATACTTATTAAGCTCATGAGTAGTTTTTGGTCTTGGGCCAACTATAGACATCTGCAAGAAAACCACATTTAAAAGCTGTGGTAATTCGTCTAAACTAAATTTTCTTAAAGTGTTGCCGAGCTTTGTAATTCTTGGATCATTTTTAAGCTTATAATATTTATTGTACTCATGCTTTATTTCAGGGTTATTAGATAAAAGAGATTCTAGTCTTTTATCAGCGTCTTTATACATTGTTCTGAATTTATAAAAATTAAATGTTTTTGACGGAGAAGAGTGTACTCTCCTTAGATGAAAAATTGGGAAACCTGATTCAATTAATATTGCAATCGATATTATCGCCAAAATAGGCAATAAAAGAATTAATCCAATTATTGATACAATAAAATCAAAAAAAAATTTTAGAGTCATGATGCGGAATATTCTGATTTTCCAATTATGAGATCTACAATACTTAAAATCCAAATTTGATGAATGTTTTCTACAATATTATAAGCTTTAGAATTTACCCAAAAATTAATATCACCAGATTCTCTTAATGGGTTATTTGGATTAAACCCAGAAAATGTAATAACTTTTATTCCATTATTTTTAGCATAATTTGCTGCATTTAAAACATTCATAGAGCTCCCACTTGAACTAATAAGAAAAACTATGTCACCTTCTTTTGCATAAAATTCAAGAGATTTCTTCATCCAATGTTCATAACCATAATCATTAGCAAGACAGGTAATCATTGCTGCAGTGTTAACCGTTTTGGTATTAATTCTTGCATTTTTTGTCATATCGACAGCAAAATGGTCGGCAATTGCTGCGCTTCCACCATTACCAAAAACATATATATTTTTTTTATTTGTTGATGTTTTTATGACTAAATCTTTTACAACAGGTAATTTATCTTCGATAGAATCACTAGAAATTAAATCATTATAATTATTTAAATATTTTTTTAAATCTATATTCATTTTTTCACCTTTCTATTTGAAAAAACTTTTCTATTCGCTAAATCTTCCCAATCTCTGTTTTTTCTGTCAATGCTATAATTTCTTTCCCAGACTGCATTAAGTATCGGAGATTTAACTTTTAATACTTTGTATTGATGTATTAAAGAATTTAAATCTTTAGGAAAGCAAGAACCACTAAATCCTTTTTTTCCGTCGTGTCCAGGAACGTCAAGGTGGGAATCTACTATCCTATTATCAAGTAATATAATACTTTTTAGATCAGCATAATCAATTCCTAAGACATCGCATAATGTATATATCTCATTTGCAAATGATACCTTAGTGGCTAAAAATGAATTTGTAAAATACTTCGCTAACTCGGCAGTTTTATAATCCGTTTTAATAATTGGTATATTTTCAAAAATATTTTTATAAAAATTATATAACACATTTAACGATTTTTTAGTGCCTCCTAAAATAATTCTATTTTGGTTTTCAAAATCTCTATTTGAACTTTTTTCTCGCAAGAATTCAGGATTGAAAATAATATTACAATTTTCAAATTTTTTTGTCAACTCGCTACATGTTCCAACTGGTATAGTAGATTTGATACAAAAATGCTTATTAATTAAATTATCGCATTTATCAATTTCGGTAAATATATCATAAATAATACTAAGATCTGTCGAGCCATCAGTATTCATTGGTGTTGGTACGCAGATAAAAATAATATCAGACTTTGATACTAAATCTTCTATACTATGACATGTTGACTTTTCTCTAATATCATATGTGTGTATTTTACTATGTTTACTAAAAACTTGCTTACATGCACTTCCAACATATCCTAAACCTATAATTCCAACATTATATTTGTTTTTCATTTAACTCCTATACTATTTTTAGTTTTCATTTAACACTTTTTCATCATTTTTGAGAAATGAACTTACAATACTTTTAATATTATCTTTAAAAATATTTCTGGAGAATTTTCTAGCATTATCTCTAATATTGTATGAGTTAAAATGTATTTTTTCAAAAATGGCTAATGCATTATTTAGAGAATTAAAATTTTGTTCGTAAAAAAATACTGCCGTTGCTTTATCACTATTTTTTCCATTAAAATTTACCATAGTATCCTTTACTCCACCGAATCCATAGCATAATACTGCGGTGCCACAAGCATTAGCTTCTATTGGTATTAATCCATGCTCAAGATCGCATGTGAATATTACACCTTTAGCACTTGAATATAATTTACCTAGTTCTTGATCACTCACATTATTTAAGAATTCTATATTCTCTTTTGCTTTCAGAGATAATTCTTTGTGTGCTTCTCCTGATCCAACAATAATAAGCTTTCTTCCATTTTTATTAAATGCATCAACTGCAACATCAACTCTTTTCCAATAATCAAGTCTTGAAACCAATAGATAGTAATCTTTTTTTGTACTAGAAAAAAAAGAAGAATAATTAGAAAATTCAATTGGGCTATATGCATAAGTGGTTCTACTATTGTATGTTTTTTTTATCCTTCTAGAAGACTCCCTAGAATCTCCAATATACAAATCAATGTATTTTGAAGTTTCTAAATCTCTTTTTTTAAAATATGGTAATAAAATTTTAAAAAAGGACTTTACTAAACTTTCTCTTGGAAAGTAATTATCAATTTCCCAAATAGCTCTTGTAGGAACATAGCAATAACAAATATGCTTCCCGTTAAAATTTCTAACATACTTCGCACAAGTAGCAGATGATGAGATTATAAGATCATAACCTTTAAAGTTTTTAAATTGAAAATAATACGTTAAAATCGGAAAAAAGAATTTAAAAGTTGTTGAATTTCTGATAATTGCATTAAAAAAATTGGAAACTTTTAAATCTTTAGATCTATTAAATCTAATTGAAGTGTTTGGGTTGTATGTTGATGTAAAGATTTCAGCTTCAGGAAATATATCAGTAAGATAAGTAAAAACTCTTTCTGAACCTCCTTTAGTAAGCATCTGATCGTGAATTAAAAGAACTCTCAAAGCATATCCTCAACTATTTTTTCTAAATCGCTTGACGGCTTCCATGATGTAGATTGTATTATTTTTGTATTATCTCCAAAAAAATATGTTGTTTTTTGATCTGAAAAGCTTTTGATAATGTCTTCAGTATATTGAATGCCTAGTTTTTGGCATACAATCTTAATAAAGTCTCTAATCGAATGTAGTGCACCGCTTGAAATAATGAAATCATCTGCATAGGGAAGTTGCAAAATTTCATGCATCGCTTTTACATAGTCTTTCGCGTGCCCCCAATCAACAAGTTGATTAGCGTTATGTACTTCAAAAAAAGTGCGTTTTTTATTTATAATTTCCTTTCCTTGAATTATAATTTTCTTTGTTATATAAGAATCAGATCTTAGGCTTGATTCATGATTAAACATGATACCAGTTGAAACAAATAATTTAAAATTCTCTCTATAATATTTTGCTAACCAAAATGAGCTTGCCTTATTTATTGCGTACAAATTAGTTGGAGAAATATGTGACTCTTCTGTTAGCTTAGCATTACTTGGAGCAAAGATGTATGATGATGTTGGATAAAAAATCTTTGTATCTTTATGAGCATTAATTAAGATGTTATGAAAACTTTTTACGTTTACTTCAAAGTTTTCTAAAAACGATTCCCCCCTATCTTCATCTAATGAGCGACTTTCAGTTGATAATACTTTTGCAGCTAAATGGTATATTTCTTCGATCTTAAACTTACTAAATAATGATTTCACATCATTTCTTTTGAGTATGTTGTAATGATCTATTTCTTCATTATTCCAAAAAGTTCTATTTTTATTAACTCGTAAAATATCAACATCTTTTTCTCTTAAAAAACTGTATAATAGCTTTCCATCTTGACCGCTGGATCCAGTTATAAGAATGATTTTTTTATGAGAAAAGCTTCTTGTCATGATCACACATAATTTCTATAAGCTGCTTAAAGCTAGTGGTTGGCTCCCAATTAAGTATTTTCTTGGCCTTTGAAAAATCTCCTCTCAAATATTCTACTTCAGCTGGTCTAAAGTAATCAGGATTTACTACTACTAATTTTTTGTTTGTTTTAGAATCGAAGCCAATTTCATCTACACCTTCGCCATCCCACTCTATTTCATAGTCAAAATACTTTGCAGCAAGCTCAATCATATGTTTAACAGTATAAACTTCTCCAGTAGCAATTACAAAGTCATCCGGAGTATTATGATTTAATATTCTCCACATCATTTCAACATAATCTTTGGCGTAGCCCCAATCTCTTTTTGCATTTAAATTCCCAATCTCTAATCTATCTAAGGTTCCGGCATTAATTTTTGCAAAAGTCGACGTTACTTTTCTTGTTACAAAGTTAATTGATCTTCTTGGCGATTCATGGTTGAAAAGAATTCCATTTGATGCAAACATATCATACGCCTCTCTGTAATTTTTCGTAATCGCAAAAGAAAATAATTTTGAACAACCATAGGGGCTTCTTGGTCTAAATGGTGTTTGTTCATTCTGAAATTCTTCCTCTGTATCTCCATATAATTCAGAGCTTGAAGCTTGATAGAATTTTATATCCTCATTTACAATTCTTATTGCCTCAAGACAGTTTACTACACCCATAGCATTAATATCTGTACTTGAAATAGGATTTGTGAAAGATATTCCTACATGACTTTGGGCTGCTAAATTATAAAATTCAGAAATATCGTATTTTTTCAAAATATTTATGATAGACGACAGGTCGGTTAAATCGCCTATTTCAATTGTAAAATTATTATTTCCAATATCAGCAACAAAATTCTGTATATCGTACCTACTATTTCTTCTTATCAGACCTATAACTCTATAGCCTTTTTCTATAAGAAGTTGTGACAAATAATATCCATCCTGACCTGTTACACCGGTAACTAAAGCTGTTTTCATGTATTTTCTCCATTTATTAGATTTGAAATGTTTTTTATATCTGATTCTTCAAGATCTGGATGATTTGGAATGTAAAAACCAAACTTATCAACAAGTGTAACATTTGGTAATTCTAACTTACCATAATCTTTTTTATAAAATGGCTGATTTCCAATAGAACCTGAAATTAATGGTCTTACTTCAATATTATTATCCATGAGCATTTTAACAATTTTATCTTTCCTTTTTGATAAAATTGGATAAGCAAAATTTGAAATAAAATCATTTTTTCTTATTTCTAATTGAAGCATGTTTTTTTTAATATTATCAACGTAATAAAAGAAATTTTTATTTCTTTTTTCAATGATAGAATCAATTTTATCAATTTGCTTTAACCCAATATAGGCTTGCAAATCAGTAGATCTGCAATTAAAGCCGTTGAAATAGAAGGTATATAAAGCATTAAAAGAATCTATATCCCATTTATTCCTTAAAGCATCTTTTGCTTTTTGATCTAGATCTCTGTCCCATCCATGATTTCTTATCATAAGTAAATTATGATATATTTCTTTATCATTTGTTGTAATAAATCCACCTTCGATTGTAGATATATGATGACCAAAATATGTAGAAAAAGATGACATCAAACCAAAATTACCGAGAAGTTTTCTATTTGAGGCAGAACCAAGAGATTCACAATTATCTTCAATTAAAGCGACGTCATATTTGGTGCATATCTCCGTAATCTTTTCCATATCAGGCACCAACCCCAGAACTGAAACAAGAACTAAAACACTCGGTCTTTGCTCGGAGCATATTTTTTCAAAATGGTCTAAATCAATTGATAAATCTTTTAAATTGATATCACATAAAATTGGTTCGAATCCTAATTGTACCACAGGAGAATAATCCGTTGCCCAAGCAAGAGCTGGAACAACAACCTTTGACCCCTTTTCAACAATTTTTTTTTCTAATAAACACTGAAGCATTAATAAGTTTGCTGATGAGCCAGAGTTGCAGAAAATAGAGTACTTGGATCCCATTTTATTTGCAAATTTTTGTTCTAACTCTGACGTAATAGGCCCCTTAGTAAGTCGAGGATAAGTTTTTAGCCACTTAATGAGATAGTCAATATCTTTTTTTGAAACTGTATCGTTAACAAGTTTAATTTTTTTCATTTTTTTAGTTTTTCTTTATTTGAGTTATGAGTGAATATAGCATTATTTATTAAGATTTTTAATTTTTAAAATTAAATCTATATCATTCTCAAAATAATATATTAAGTAACCTATGATTAAGCCAAATGGCGCTGCAACTGATGGAGCTTCAAGGCCATTGCCAAACAATCCATTAGCTAAAGCATATACAATTATTAATCTGCCTAAAAAAGAATATTCAAAATTTATCAGCTCCTTAGATTTAAAATATCTAAATAAAGAAATAAAAATACAAGAAAACAAAGCTAAACCTACAACTCCCAGCTCAGAAAGGATAAATAAATAAAGGTTATGCGGATGATTATAGTGAGAAGTCCAATCATAAAGGCCTTCCCTTGCAAAAAAGAATAGACCTTCAATACCATAGAAGGATTTATTGAAGTCTCCAAATCTATTATATCCAATTCCCAAAATTGGGCTCTTTGAAAACATTATCAAAGCATCTTGCCAGGCCATTATTCTATAGTAAACATTTATTGTATCCATATTGATTACAAAAACTCTATCTGCTACTTGCCTAAAAATTAGCAAAATAGATGTCAAAAATGGTAAGGAGAATAAAGCTATTTTTTTAAAATTAGGAGATATATGTAATTTGCTAGAATTATAAAAAAAATATATTAAAACAAAAAAAATAGATACATATGCTTGTCTAGAACTAGCGAGAACAAAAGGTACTAAAATAAGTACAAAAAGTATTATATTTTTATAACTAATTGACTTATAGCTTAGGAAAAAAGTTATTAAGAAAAAGCCTATAAAATTACCTGCAGCGTTCTTTGTACTAAAAAATCCAGAAAATAAATCATAGGGCCCGTAAAAAAGACTATCGATTTTATAAATTTCTAATGTATGTATTAGAATTAAAAATGTATAGGCTGCGAACGTGAAATAAAAAGATTTGAGAAGATAATTAAAATGAATTTTACTAATACCAAAAGTTGAAAAATACAAAAAAGGGATGAATGCAAAAAAAATTCTACCCTCGGTTCGAAAATATTTAACATTTAGAATATCAGTAACGCTAATATTCGATACAAATATCATATGAGCTAACAAAAAACCTAAGTAGAGTAAAATTAATAAACTATATAGATTAATTCTTTTATTAACAAAGGTATAAAGGCAAAATAAATATCCCATCAAAATTACCATTAGTAAATAGAAAAAAGGCGCCTTCATAAAAATTGAAGATAGATAAAAAAGGAAGGCCATAATTATTTAAATTAAAATTTACTTCTTAAAAAAGAAAAAAGATTTCTTGAAACTAATGAAATGTAAACTAAAAATATAAATAATATTATGGTTTGTAGTTTTTTGGGTGAAGAAGGCGAAGGGGCTATATCCGGAGAATCTATAAGTACTAAATAATTCTTAAATGTAACCTTATCAAGTTGCTTCATTTCTAGTTGCTGATTAAGAACATTGTATGCAGCATAATCTTGAGCTACATGATTTTGTAAACCTGCTAGCTGTATTATTAAATCTGGAGATGAATTTATAGATCTATTATCTTCTTGAAAACTTCTCAAATTATCCTCTGAAAATTGAATATCGACTTCAATAGATTTTAGTCGTTTTTTAAGATACTCAATTGATAATAGTGCGTTATTTTGACTATTTGAATTATAAAAATCATTGATATAATCATGAATTTCATTAGCCACATCATAACTTAAAGTAGGTCTTTCAAGTAAAACTATAATTTTTGTTAAACCTGAATATTCTTCGACAATTTTTATATGGTTTGATCTAAGTTTATCTATAGTTTTATTTTTAAGATATTCATTAAATTTTTCAGCATCCTTTTTTAAAAATAAGTTATGAAAATTGTAAATTATTTTTTGGCTGGCACTATCTTCGTACCAAAAATCAATTAAATTCTTTTTTTCTAATTCGTTTCTATTTTTGCTAACAATTTCAGATAAAAGAGATTTTGAAAAAATTAAGTCTGGCAAATAAAAAGAGTTTGAAGTTTTTTCTCCAAAACCATAAGTAGAAGCTATAGTTGCAATCTCATTTTGAATACTATCTTCTTCGTAAAAAGGATAAACAGAGAGCGTACTTGAATACTGACTTTCTGCAATTAATAAATATATAATTGATAAAAATATTCCAACAATAAAAGAAATACCTATCTTTTTTTTATCATTAAGAATAGCTAATAGCTCATTTATGTCAATCAATTATCTTCCTTTCATTATTATATATATGGGTAAAAATAAATTTATCATATTCACTTTATAAAATTTAAACAATGATAGTGAAATCCAAAAACAATTAAATATTAAAAAATATATGACGCTTCCTGAAAATCCAAATTTATTAATCAATACAAAACACAGAGGTGAAAATAAAATTGATGAAAAGAATAAAATTTTCATTAATGCTTTTTGCATAGATGAAATAATAAAAATCTGGTTAATAGGGCCAGCTATTACGTTGAAAAGATATCCAAGGGAAAAAATAATTAATAGTGTTATAGAAATATCGGTTTTGAAATAATTGTTAATCAAAGGAAGTATGCATATAATTATGAAAAGATAAACTAGAGATATTGCTAAAACTTGAATATTTCGCTTATTGTAAATTTTTTCAAATTGTTTCACATCTCCTAAACTAATTTTTGATAAAACTGGAATAGTAAAAGCAAAAAAAGCGTTTGAAAATAGAATTAATATCGAACATATTTTATTTAAAATTTTGTAAAAAGCAGCACTTTCAAATTGTTCCAATGTTCCAAAAACAATAGTTGGTAATTGTGACATAGATAATAGTAGCAATCCACTAAAAAATATTGGGTATAAATTCTTAATGATTTTTTTAAAATTATTAAGATCTATGGTTCTAAAAAAAATAAAATTTATTTTATTTTTAATAATAAAAATCTGGTAAACTGTAATGACAAATAAAGATAGTAAAAAGTAACTTATTCCAGATAAGCTATGCGCTGTTGGGGTAAATAAAATAAATATAGTTGCAATAACAAATGGCAAATTAATTGTAAAACTATAGATATTAATAAATCCTTTGGTTCTTAAAAAATTTGCTAAAACTAGATTATATGTCATAAAAATAGCTACAAAAACTATGTAAAAAAAAGATGGAAATTTGTTAAAAAATGCTGAGCCAAGGATAAGAAAAAAGAATAGCGATAGCGTACATACTGTAAAAATATAATTTACTATAATATCCGCACTTCCATATTCAGATTCAAGCTTCTCTTTTGATTTAAGAATATCAAAATCTGCTCCAAAGCGAAATATATGAGATAGGATTAAGCCAGAACTATGTAAAAAGGAAAATTGCCCTAAGAGAACTATGCTTTTTGAAGATAACGTACCAAAAAAAATAAACGAAGCTATTAGCCCTATCAAAGAAAAAAGTAAAGGGATTAATCCTGTATAATAATCTTTAATTAAATGGTGAATTAGTTTCATAATTAATAACAATTTTTTTATTATCTATAGTAGTAAAGATAGTTATTAATTATCAGGTTAGCTTTTAAAAAAATGTATGTTTAGGCTAATTATATTACAAGGGGCCCATAGCTCAATTGGTTAGAGCAACGGACTCATAATCCGCAGGTTCGGGGTTCAAGTCCCTGTGGGCCCACAAATGAGCAGTCATTCATACATATCAGATCCAAAAAATGAAGATATTTTTATTAATATCAACGGTGAATTATTTCATAGAAGCAAGGCAAAAATCTCTATTTTTGATAGTGGATTTTTACTAGGAGACGGTGTTTGGGAAGGAATTAGGCTACACCAATCAAGGCTAGTATTTATAGAAGATCACCTAGATAGGCTGTTCGCAAGCGCAAAAGGTATTTCATTGAATATTTCATACTCAAGAGAAGAAATAATTCATGAAGTAAATAAAGTTTTAAATAAGAATAAGATGGATGATAATATACATATTCGCTTAGTTGTATCTAGGGGTGATAAAATTACTCCTTATCAAAATCCTAATGCAAATGTAGGGCCCATCAACCTAGTAATCATTCCTGAATATAAACAAACAGACCCTAACACCTATACAAAGGGTTTAAATATTGGTAGAGTGCCTAATATTAGACCGAATGAAAGTATATTAAGTCCTCACTATAATACTTTAAGTAAGTTGAATTGTATTCTAGCAAGTATAGAAGCAAATAAGCTGGGATATGATGAAGGTATTATGAATGATATGAATGGCAATATTAGTACATGTAATTCCACCAATCTATTTTTTATTAAAAATGACAAAGTTTTGACTTCTTCTGGAGAATACTGCTTAAATGGTATCACAAGAGGTAAAGCAATTTCAGTGTGTAATCATAATAAGATAAAGTGCTCTGAAACAAATTTTACATTTGAAGATATTAAGGACTGCAATGAAGCTTTTGTAACAGGAACATTTGCAGGTATTATTCCAGTATCACAATTAGAAGGTAGGAAATTAGAATCAACTAATCATGACTCTTTAGTGAATAAAATTAGAATGCTATACAATAAAGAAATCCAAAACTACATAGGATAGTATGAGAATTGCTTGTTGGTCAGGTCCAAGAAATATATCTACCGCACTGATGAGATCTTGGTCATCAAGAAATGATACATTTGTTTCAGACGAACCCTTGTATGCTTACTACCTTAAAGAGCGGCAGTTAAAACACCCTATGTATAAAGAAATTATTAAGCATTATCCTAATACATACGATGATATAGTTTTAAATCTTAATTCTAAAATACCTAATGAAAAAAAACATTGGTATCAAAAACATATGGCACACCACTTAATTGATTGGAATAACATCGATTGGGTTAAAAATTTTGAAAACTGTTTTCTAATTCGTCATCCCAAGGATGTAATAAACTCATATATTAAAAAAAATACCCTTAGTCATGTAGATGAGCTTGGATATCCTCAGCAATATAAGATTATGAGCTATTTAGATAGTATTGGTAAAAAATTTATTGTGATAGACTCAAATATCTTACTTAACAATCCTGAAAAAATATTATCGCAGTGGTGCAGCAGTATTAATTTAGAATTTGATATTTCAATGTTGAAATGGCACAAAGGAAATCATCCTCAAGATGGTATTTGGTGGAATCATTGGTACGATAACGTAATTACTACGACCCATTTTCAGAAGTTTTCAGCAAATCAAAGCGAGTTAAATAAAACATACCAATTGATTTATGATGAAGCATTAGATTATTATAATAAATTGTATTATTTTGCAGAACAATGAATTTATTATTAAAGCTATGGAACCAACCTAACTGGGTAAAATGGATAGTATATTTTGCTACCGCTTATATACTATTTGCAATTAAAGAAGCTTTTGCTATAGTGCTGTGGTTTTTATTTTGTATTCTATTGTACTATATTATTTTTGCTAAGAATATGTTTCAATCAACCACCTATTATGAAAAAAAAATATAGTATACTAATAATCTGCGTTTTTCTAATTGCTTGCAATGGTGGTAGTATAAATGCAAGACCACACGGCTCTCAAACTGATACTCCTGAATTAACGCGCAATAATTATTTGATGGGATTTTTGAATGAATATCGAAGCTCATATGATATAACATACTATGATATTAATATTGATTTTGATATTGAAAAAAAATCAATTGATGGATTTGTAACTATTAAAGCAAAAAGCTTGGTTGATATTGATACTCTACAAGTTGATCTTGCTAAAAATCTAAGTATTACAAAAATTATTCATGAAAATAGTTCTGTTGAATATAGTAGAGAAGAAGATGCTGTTATGGTTATGTTCAGCGAAACTATAAATAAAGATAAATTATTTGATTTTACAGTCCATTACAATGGAAAACCTCAAGGTGCTGATAATCCACCTTGGGCAGGCGGATTCACATGGTCTAAAGATAAAAATGATAGAGATTGGGTGGCAGTTTCGTGTGAAGGTGAAGGTGCGAGAATTTGGTGGCCTAACAAGGATCATATTACCGAAGAACCTGATAGTGTTAGAATGGCTTTTACTGTACCATCTAATTTAGTGAGTGTAGGTAATGGTCAACTAAGAAGTGTTGTAGAACAAGATAATGGGAAGACTACATATGAGTGGTTTGTGAATAATCCAATTAATAACTATAACATTTCTGTTCAAATTGGAAACTATGTTACTGTTCAAGATACTTTGATAAAAGATAGTAGAGTCTACTATATGGATCATTATGTTTTAGATTATAACGAAGAAGTCGGAAAAAATTATTTCTTACAAGCAAAAGAAGTTATTCGTTTCTATGAAAAATATTTTGGAGAATATCAATGGTGGAATGATGGATATAAGCTTATTGAAGTACCTTATTTAGGAATGGAACATCAGTCAGCTGTTACCTACGGCAATGGATTTAGCATCTATAATGGATTGAGAAGTGACAGTTGGCCTATGTATGGTGTAATGGATCCACTGATTATCCATGAAACTGGCCATGAATGGTTTGGAAACAGTGTTACTGCAATCGATCCAACGCATATTTGGATTCATGAAGGATTACAAGTCTATTCTGAAGCATTATACTTTGAAGATAAATTCAATAGCTATCCAGTAAGCGTTGACTACTTAAAGAGTATTAAATCAAGAATTCAAAATAAAATATCTATTGTAGGACCAGAAGATGAAAATTATTGGGCATTAAATGGTGATACTTATATGAAAGGTGCCTGGGTAATGCATACGTTAAGAAGTGTTATTAATGATGACCCTACTTGGTTTGCAATACTAAAAGAATTCATGGTTGAAAATGCAAAAAGCCATGTTAGTACAGAAGACTTCTTCATTAAAGTACAAGATAAAACTGGTATAGATTATTCATATTTTTCAGAACAATATTTTTATAGTCCAAATCAACCTGAATTGGAATATTATCAAACTGACACAGACTTTTTCTTTAAGTGGAGGAATGTAAACGACAATTTTATTATGCCTGTAGATATTTTAATAAATGCTACTGAAAAAAGAGTATATCCTTCACAAAAAATTCAATCATTCAGCATTAAAAAACATTCTACAGTTGAAGTAATGGACTGGAAGTTCTATATCAAACTTATAGAAAAAAATAGTTAATTTTTAATGGAGGAATCTTTTTTAATCGCGAGTATAGTTATTATTACAAGTGTCATTCAATCTCTAGTTGGTATTGGAGTACTTCTTTTTGGTACGCCGTTAATGCTAATACTTGGCTTTAACTATTTTGAACTTCTTAATATTCTTTTACCTATATCTCTCATTATTAATTTTTTTCAATTTATAAATGATTATAAATCTATTGATAAAGAATTAGCGTTTAAATTGGTGACAATGGTCTTACCGTTGATTGCTATTATATTAACTTTAGCAAAATATATTCAATTTGATTTTTCAATAGGAATAGGAGTGTTTTTAATATTCATTAGTATCAGCAAGGTATTAAATTTTAATATAAAATCAATAGTAGAAGGTAGATTATATTTAGCTGCTATGGGAGTTGTGCATGGATTAACAAATTTAGGGGGGTCGCTTTTGGCGGGCTATGTATCAATTAAAGATTGGAATAAAATAAAAACTAGGACAAATATTGCTTTCTGTTATTTTTCTTTTGCCCTCACGCAACTTATTACTTTATTTGTTAACGATAAGAGCGATTTTAATAAAAACAATATTATTTATATATTTGTAGGTATTATAATTTACTTTTTAGCAAATAAATATATTTTTAAAGAAATTAATGAATCGAAGTTTTCTAATATTGTTACAGTTTTACTTTTTATTTTTGGAATAATATTGATTACTATAAATCTATAAAAAATTATGTCAAAAAAAATATATCCCAATTTTTTGTTTGTAGGTCCCGGTAAAACAGGCTCTAAATGGTTAACAAAAGTTTTTCATAACCATCCTAATATTTTTGTCCCTAAAATTGATATGTACTTCTTTGATAGAGATGAAAATTTTTCTAGAGGCATAAAATGGTACAAAAAATTTTTTGAGAAAAAAAAGGCATCTCATAAAGCTGTAGGGGAATTATCACATGATTATATAAACTCAGAATTAGCGGCAAAAAGAATACATAGATATAACCAAAAAATGAAAATAATCATTAATTTACGCAACCCCATAGATTTGTGTTATTCCACCTATTTAGGTGAAAAGAATGCTGGCTGGACAACCTTGCCTTTTAGCGAAGAATTGATACATAACTCCATCCTATTAAATAGGGGGATGTATTCTGAAAAAATAAATTTTTATTACAAATATTTTAGCAAAGACGATATACTAGTTTTAAAGTATGATGATCTAGTTAATGATAAAGAGAAATTTCTAGAAACAATTTTTAAATTCTTAGAGGTGCGAAATATAAAAGAATTGGCTAATATTCCTCCATATAATACAGCAAGACTTCCAAGATTAAAATTTTTAGGAAGATTTGCTAAAAAGACAGGGATGTTTTTGAGAAAAAATAATTTTATTACTTTGTTTACACTTTTAAGAAATAATTCTCTTATTAAAAAATTATTATACGTAAAAAATAAGAATTCTGTTTTAAGTTTTGCTGATAAAAAAGAGCTTTCAAATAAATTTACAGAGGATATTAAAAAAACTGAGCAAATTACTGGTTTGAACTTGAAAAATTGGTATTATTAAAAAAATGAAAAAAATATTATGCACAATCGGACCTTCGTCTTTGAATGAAAAAACAATCAAAGGGCTTGAAGATAATGGATGTTCTCTTTTTAGAATAAATCTTAGTCATACTAGAATTAAAAATTTAGAAAACGTTGTTTCTAAAGTAAGGGAATTTACTGATATACCCATATGTTTCGACTCTGAAGGTGCACAAGTTAGAACTACAAAATTCAATTTTGATTTTAAATTAGGACATAAATATACTCTTACCAATTCTGAAAATTCATTTAGCATTAGACCCTTTATAATTACTCAGCAGTTAAATCCTGGTGACTTAATAAGTGTAGACTTTAATACAGCTCTAGTTAAGGTATTAGAAGTATCAAAAGATTCTATTATAGTAGAAACCGTTAATGCCGGTAAAACAGGTGAAAATAAAGCTGTAACAATAATAAAAGGTGTTAATATCCCAGCTTTTTCACAAAAAGATTTTAAGGCATTTAGGTTAGGAACTAAACTTGGAATTAAAAATTACGCTCTATCTTTTGCATCTAATGATAAATTTGTTCAAGAATTAAGAGCTTTGGTTCCAAAAAACTCATTTATCATATCAAAAATTGAGTCAAATCAAGGTGTTAAGAATTTATTAAAAATTATTCATCATAGTGATGCGATATTAATTGATAGGGGAGATTTATCAAGAGAAGTATCATTTGAGAAAATTCCAGTTTTACAAAAATTAATTATTGAAAAAACAAGACAGCTTAATAAAGATGTTTTTGTTGCAACTAACCTGCTTGAGTCTATGGTAGAAAACCCTGTTCCGAATCGCGCAGAAATCAATGATATATACAATACATTGCTAGATGGTGCTTCGGGATTAGTCCTTGCAGCAGAAACCGCTATTGGAAAATATCCAATTGCCTCTATAGCAATAGTAAAAAATGTCATTAATTTTTATAATTCTTTTGAAATGAATAAAGATATTAGCAATAAAAATTATGAGGAAGTTATAAAAGCTATAAATGAACCAATAACTTGTAATTTTGATCGACCGTAGATGAAAAAACAAAATAGATATTCACTCTATATCGGAAGATTTCAGCCATTTCACGATGGACATTTGTGGTGTGTTAAAGAAATGCTTAATAAGGGTAAAAAAGTTTGTATCGCAGTAATGGATATACATGATTTAGAGCCAAAAAATAATCCATATACATACACTCAAGTATTTAATAAAATATCTAATACAATGTTTGATGAGATTAAATCAGGTGATGTTGTAATTACAAAAATACCAGCAATAGATTCTATAAATTATGGTAGAGATGTCGGCTATAAATTGATCGAACACTTACCACCAGAAAGTATTAAAAAAATATCGGCTACAAAAATTAGAGAAAACAAATAATAGTCAACTAGATTTATCGAATTAAAATCAGATATATTTTTAAGTTACTTTATTAACGAATAAAAATTTAAAAATTTTATATTTTTCCTTCTTCTCTCATTTTCTTTCTTAAAGAAGTTGCCGATATTTCACCAATTTCACTTGGCGGAACATGTTCAATCACATCGTATCCAACATCTCTACCATAATTTATAGATTCAATATCTGGAATAATAGAAACAATGACTCTCCCGTTTAGAATTAAGTCTTTTAATTCACCATCACGAACCATTTGTTCAATTTCCTGAGCTGTCCATGGATTATTTTCATCGGGTTCAATATCTCTTATTGCAAGCCATATATTTTTACCATGCTTCAACCTTTCATTTATAAGCCATAAATGTCCTTTATGTAAAGGTTGCCATCGACCAATAAACATTGAATATTTCATTTATTTTCCTCTTTCTTGATATAATTTTTTTCTACTAAATATTCTATAATTTTATTTGAAGCTTCATCAAGTGAGATCGAATCATTGACTACGTGTATATCTGGTTTAACCGGAGGCTCATATGGAGAGCTAATTCCGGTAAAGTTCTTAATTTTTCCTAATCTTGCCTGAGCATACATTCCCTTCGGATCTCTTTTTTCACAAACTTCTAACGATGTATCAATAAAAACCTCTAAAAATTCACTTTTTTGGAAAAGAGATTTTACTAATGATCTGTCAGAAACAAACGGCGAAATAAAAGCTGTAATAACAATTACTCCTGAATCTAAAAAAAGTTTAGTCACTTGGCCCACTCTTCTAATATTTTCTATTCTACTTTCTTCGTCAAATCCTAAATCTTTGTTTAGTCCATGGCGAACATTGTCACCATCAAGCAAATAAGTTTTATAGTTAAGTTTATACATCTTTTTTTCAACTAAGTTTGCTATAGTAGATTTTCCGCTAGCACTGTATCCTGTAAACCATAATACAAATGGCTTTTGGTTCAACAACTTCTCTCTTTCTGCTTTCTTTATTGTTGTATTATGCCAAACAACCTTATCCATCATTTCTCCTTTATACTTGTAAAATTTTTTCGAAATTAAATTCTCATTAAAAATAATTCTTTTAGGCTAACTGTACTAGTTCCAACTTTCGAAACTGAAATAGCGGCAGCGGCATTTGCAATTTTAGCAGATAGTTCTATATTTTTTGTAACAGTAAAGGCGAGTGAAAATACTGAGATAACTGTATCTCCTGCACCTGTAACGTCCGGCTTTTTTACTTTATGCGGTTTGATATGTTTAATAAAATTATCTTGACCAACTAAGGTCATCCCCCTAGCTCCTTTTTTTGCTAAAATATAGTCTAAATTATTGGATTTAATCAAATTTTTACAAGCTCGCACTAATATTTGATCATTTGTAATTTTAATTTTCGAAGCCTTTTCTAGCTCACTTAAATTTGGTGTTATAATATTAGCATCTTTATAATGACTGAAATCTTCTTTTTTTGGATCTACTATCACTTTCAATGAACTTGGATTTTTAAACCATGAACGGTTTAATGCTCCTTTGTTGTAGTCTGATAATATAATGATATCGTAATCATTGTAGCTTGTCTTATTAATATCTGAACCTTCCCAATCAATAATTTTTTCATAATCAATCCTTGAGATTTGTTTATTATTAGAAAATATCCTTTTTTTTAATGTAGTCGTGTGCCCATCGATAACTTCAATTTTTTTTGTATCTATTTTATTCCTATTTAATATAGAAATGAGCTTTTCTCCCCATATGTCATTTCCAACAAAACCTAAACATGTAATATTAGCTCCAAGCGAAGCTAAATTCATAGCAACATTTCCAGCACCGCCTGGAATAGAATATTCTATTTCTGGAATTATAACAGGAACAGGCGCCTCCGGAGACATTCTTGTAGATTTTCCCATAATGTAGTGATCAATCATAAAATCGCCTATTAATAAAACTTTAACATTTGAGAAATCAAAATTCATTTTATTTTACCTTGATTTACTACTACATCTAGCTTTGTTTTTAATTTTTTAGGATCGATAAGGTATTTTTTATTTATAACTGCCAATTCATCATTCAAATTATAAACCAATGGAACTCCAGTTGGAATATTGACATTTGTAATATCAGAATCTGATAAATTATCTAATGTTTTAACGATAGCTCTTAAAGAGTTGCTGTGGGCTACGATTAAGTGATTTCCCAAATTTTCTTTAATATATTTTATATATTTCCCCCAAAAAGGGCTTATTCTGTTGACGACATCTTTTAAGCTCTCTCCAACCGGAAGCTCATGTTTAATATTTTTAAATGTATGATTAAATCTTGGATGCCGAACGTCATTCTTATCTAAAAAAGGAGGTGAAGTAGCATAACTTCTTCTCCATATGAGCACTTGTTTTTCACCATACTTTAGTGCTGTTTCAGATTTATTTAATCCCTGTAGTGCTCCATAATGTCTTTCATTTAAGCGCCAATTTTGTTGAATTTTTTCTTGTGGAAAATTTAAAATATCAGAAACAATTTTTGTAGTTTCTGTTGCTCTTTTCAGTATAGAAGTATAAATACTTTTTATTTGAATATCAGATTCTAGTAACTGGTGCCCAGAAAACATCGCTTCATCTATTCCACTTTCTGTTAAAGAAACATCTTCCCAGCCTGTAAACCTATTTTCTAAGTTCCACTGACTTTCACCGTGCCGGAGAAGAATTAATTTCATTTTCTACTAGTTTGTTTGATTATCAACTATAAGAAAAATAGCTGCTACATTAGCAAGTGTAGATGATAAATCTGCAACGAATGATGTAATATCAAAATCGCTGGGATTTAAGTTTTCAGGAACAAAGATAGTATCTCCAGCATAAACTCTTTTTCCTCTACTAATAAAAAAGCCATTAACTTTTTCTATGTTTCCATTTGCTCTTTTAATATAAGTTCGGTTTTTTAAGGTATCTGGTTTAAAGCCACCCGCTAGCTCAATATATCTTGGATATCTTAAACCTTCTTGGTATGTAATAAGACCTGGATTATAGACATTGCCTACAACCCTGACAACATTTTCAAGTGGAGCTGCTATAATTACAGAATTCACTCCAATTTCAAAACTTAAATTAACATTATTTACACTTTCTTGTTTAATTTCAATATTTCCATTTCTATCAACCGTACTTGTTTCTTGTTTAACAATAATATTTCTAGTTGAAGACATTGATGTTAACCCTCCAGCTTTAGCTAGTGCTTCTCCAACAGTTATGACTTCTTTACCCATAGGATAAATTCCAGGCTTTAAAACTTCACCCTCGATTCTATAAGTATAACTATTTTTATAATTAATATTTTCATAAACAAGAATTTTATCATTTACTTCTAATATAAATTTATCTGCATCATCATACGGTACTGTAAATTCAGTGCTATAAAATTGATCCTTATTTTTTCTAATAACAACGATATCATCAATAATAGTTTTTCTGTAAGTCGGATCATCAAAACCTCCTGNTAGCGTTAAGATAGATTTTAAAGAAGTATTATTGCCTGGATATTGCCCAGGAGATTTCACTCTTCCGAAAATCGATACGGACAAATCAACCGGTGAAATAGATGGAATATTTACTGTATCACCATTATTCAAAATTATTGAATCTTGATCTTCTATATTTAATGTAATACTAGTTCTTGCATTATCATCTGAAATCCTTTTTTCTGCTGGAACGATTTGAGTTAATATAATGCTTTGCGAGGCTGTGCTAGAAAAACCCGACGCATACTTGATTAAATCAGTCAATGTTTCTCTTGGTAGCAATTCAAAAAAAGCAGGTCTATTAACTTCCCCTAAAATTGATACGCGCTTTACAACGGTAGGTATGTGTACCACATCTCCATCAACTAATTTAATACTAGAAAAATTATTTTTTCCATTCATAAAAAAAGAATAGAAATCAACCCTGGCAAGTACAATACCATTTCTGATTAATTGCACCTCTCTCAAAGAACCGTTCCTACTTATCCCTCCCGCTTGGACAATGGCTGAAAAAATATCAGAAAAAGGATGGACAAGGTTTATTCCTGGACTTTCAATCTGCCCAGAAAAATAGATATTCATTGATTTTAATTTACCCAGCGATAGCATTAACTTGCTTGGACTATCCGAGTCTTTAAGAGTTGAATAAATTCGGGAAAGCTCTTCTGTTAAGACAATTTCTGCAGATTTAAGTGTATAACTAGATAAATTAATGAAACCAATATTTTCATAAAAAATCATACCATCTTTATTAATTATGTAAGATTGTCTTGAATTTGTTTCTCCCCACAAAGATACAATAATTTCATCTCCAGGGCCTAATTTGTAATCTAACGGTGTTGGTATATTATCAAAAAATGATATTTCCTTTTTAAAATAATTATATCCAAAATATTCTTCGCTTTCTTCAAAAGAAGAATTCGTTGAGGGAATTTCAACCAGTGTAGGGGCATCAAAATCAGTTGCATTCGACACCTGTTCGGTTGACGCTTGTTCGGTTGACACTTCTTGTGATAAGCTGCCTTTTAAATCTTCTCTAAATCTATCTAACTCTTCATTGTTCAGTTTCTTTATATCGCTAATTGATACCTGCGCAATAAGAATATTGCAAATTATTGGTAAAAAAATGTATTTGTTTTTCATGGTTTGAATTTAGTTTGAAATAAAGTGTTTACAAATAATTTAAATAGATAGCCATCTGTCATTATTTAAAGTCCACTTGATTGTAGATTCCAGTCTTTCAAAAGCTGAATGAGGAGTCCATCCCATATTTTTCATTTTTTCACCGCTTAGTGCATACCTTAAATCATGTCCCGGTCTTTGTGAGTGAAAATCTACCATTTCATATTTTAGCTCTTTATTTTGAGACTCAGCAATAAACTGTGCTAACTGTAGATTGTCAATTTCATCCTTACCAACAATATTAAACTTTTGGCATTTTGCACCAGTGAAATCAGCTTTTATTGAATCAATGTCATAATTGTACAGAAATAGTAGGGCGTCCGCTACATCTTCTGCATGTATATAATGACGTGAACCTGCAACTGTTTTTTCTGAGTTTGCATGCACAGTTACAATTTCATTATCTCTTACTTTTTTTATGACCATTGGAATATATTTTTCAGGGTTCTGTCTTTCCCCAAAAACATTCATTGTATGAGTGATAAATGATGGAAGTCCATAAGTATTTTCATATGCTACTACAAGCTCTTCTGCTCCGGCTTTGCTTGCAGAATACGGGTTGGTAGAATTATAGCGATCATTTTCTTTATAATTTACTCCTCTTGGTGCTGGACCAAAAACTTCATCCGTACTGAAATATGCAAATTTTTCGAGATTGTCTAACTTTCTTGCATAATCTAAGATATGTGCTGTACCCACAACATTATCCATAACAAATTCTAAAGGATATGAAATAGATCGATCTACGTGGGATCCTGCTGCAAGATGGCTAATATAATCTATCTTTCCAATTGTAGCAGATATCTCTGGATTTAGCTCTGCCTTTAAATCATGATGAATAACCCGCACTCTTTTTTGTATTGACTTAGGGTACGAACTTACAACCTCATTTAACCTATTAAGATTTCCACTAAAATCTAGCCTATCTAAAGTTATGATTTTCCAATCTGTAGTAGATAAAATTTTATCAATAACGTGATGGGCAATAAATCCTGCGCCGCCTGTTATTAGTATTGTTTTACTCATTGTTTTTTATTGTTGCCACGATTAAATCAATGTTTTGTTCGCTAAGGTAAGGATGCATTGGTAAACTAACAATCGTTTGTGATAATTTTTCTGAAACGGGAAAATCTCCATTTGCATATCCTAAGTAATTAAAGCCTTTCATCAAATGAATAGGGTATTTATAGTAAACAACATTTGGAATACTATTTAAATTTAGTCGATCTAATAATAATTCTCTTTTTTTATTAGAGCCTAAAGTGATTGAAAATATTGCATGAGCAGAACTATACTCTTCAGGTATATATTGTGCATTATTCAAAAATTTTCTGTAAAAATGATTAACATTATTTCGCATCTCCAACTCTTCATCAAAAATTGTAAGTTTTTCTAACAATACTGCTGCTTGCATATTATCTAATCTACCATTTAGCCCAATTAGTTCACTGTTATATTTATCTGAACTCGTTCCATGAATACGGATTGCCTTACACTGAGCAGCAAGATTATCATCATTTGTAAATATAGCTCCGCCATCTCCATAACATCCTAAAGGTTTTGCAGGATAAAATGATGTAGCAGCAACGTCACCAAATGTGCAAGCTTTTTTATTTCTTATTGAAGCTCCGAAGCTTTGAGCGGCATCTTCTATTATTTTTAGGCCATATTTTTTTGCTATCTCACTAATCAAACGATAGCGCGCAGGAACTCCAAATAAGTCAACGGGTATAATTGCCTTTGGAGTCAACTTACCATTAATAATTGTACGTTCAATAGCAATTTTGAGCTTTTCGCAATCAATATTAAAAGTGGAGTCGTAAACATCTACAAAAACAGGTGTGGCACCAAGCAAAGAAATTACTTCGGCTGTAGCAACATAGGTAAAAGGTGTAGTAAAAACAGCATCTCCAGGACCTATGCCCCATGCCATTAATGGAATTAATAATGCGTCGGTTCCCGAAGAACATGATATTACATGTTTCACCTCGCAATAATCTGCTAAACGTTCTTCTAGCTCAAAAACTTCAGGGCCCATAATATATGACCCTCTATCCAAAATTGAGCTAAAACGAGCTTCAATTTTTTTTCTTATTTTTTGCTGTTGGGCTTCTAAATCAATAAAGTTCATAGTAGATTAAATTAATTATAAAAATGCTTCTCAATATATTACATAAAAATGATTTATCCAAAATACGCAATAAAATTACTTTTAAAATTGTCAGATTATATCTTAAAAAATAATTATGTATTTTTTATTTTATTTTTAGGAAATATTTATTCCCAAGAAAAAAGTTCAAATATTAAAATATCTTTTAATCCTACGGATAATGAATATTTTATGATGGAACAGAACAATTTTGGTAAAGAAATTTTAAGTACAGAAATTGAATATCAGTGGAAATTAAATACTGAAAAAACTGACTTCAAAATAACGCTCTCAAACGCCTATAATAATGATATTGATTTTGGAGAATCATTTTTCAAACATCAAATTTATAATTCAACATTTTTAAAAGCTGGAAAATATTACAGAGATTTTAGTCTTTATTTAAATGACGGTTTGAGCTCAGGATCTATGTTAATAAGTAAAAATGCCAAGCCTATCCCAAAAATTGGGATTCTTCATAGTTTGAATAGTAAAAAAAATAATAATATATCGTTTGATTGGGGTATAGCCCATGGCATACTTGAAAAAAATGAGCTTTTTTTAGAAGCTCCTTTTTTACATGAAAAATTTATGTATTTAAATATTGAAAAGAAAAAATATAAATTAAGTGTGGGAATAGTTCATGAGGCAGTTTGGAATGGTAAAACAGAATATTGGGGAGATTTTCCGGATACTTTTAAAGATTTTTTTAAGGTTGTTATTTCTGCAGATGGTCCTCCAGATGGTGGGTCTCATGAAAATGCGCTAGGAAGTCACTTGGCAATTTGGGATTTTTACTATGAAAAGTATAATGATAAAAAAACTTTAAAATTATACTATCAACATTTTTTTGAAGACACAAGTAGCCTGAGATTTGCTAATAAAATTGATGGTTTATGGGGTTTGGAACTAGAAAACTATATAACTGATACAAATTTACTTTTTGAGTACATAGATACAACTAATATGTGCATTGATTCTCCATATCAATGCGATTACTATTATTGGAATTTTCAGTATGGACCTTGGAAATACAAAGATAATGTCCTAGGTAATCCATTTATAAATTCAAATAACTTTTCAGAAAGAGAATATTTAAAAATTTTAAATGTTGGCATTGAAACAAAATTCAAGTCTTCAACTTTTAAATTTAAAGCTGCTAGAAAGATTAATATGAAAGATCAAATAAAATATAAAGCAACTTTGACAAAAAAAATCAAACAGACTAATTTTAATACCTTTATTGTGGGCAATCAAAGCAACTATTCATTTGGATGTGGCATTTCATTCTTTTTAGATGATTAAATGGTTTTTTAAAAAAATCTACTAAAAAATCCCAAAACCCCAGTATTTAAAATATCTTAACAGTACATTAATTAATAGTTGCGGTTCTTCAATAAATGGACCAAATTTGCGGAGAGTACATAGCTTGTATTCTTAAGTTAATATATTAATATATGAAGATAACCGAGAAAAAGGAGTTAAACATGAATCGAATGATTCTTGGTGCGCTATTTGGAATTGTAATGATTTCTA
>AQSA01000019.1 GCA_000402815.1 Candidatus Neomarinimicrobium atlanticum
TAAAAACTGTAGCCGAGATCTATGAATAAGTTATTAAACTTTCCTCCATCGTGATCTTTTAATCCACGATATAAGCCAGCATTTATGTTAATATTGTCGGTAATTGAGTAGCCAGCACCAAGAAGAATTCCAAAATCATTTTCATTAAATCCTAAATCCGTATCAACATCATCAGTGTCAGGTAAATCCAAACCCATAAATTTGACTTTATCATCTAGATGGATTCCAAACATAGGACCAATCCATAAATTAAACTTATCTGACATAGCATAGTTTGCTGATGCCCATAAATCAAGATAGGTAATTAGTATATCAGCTGACATTTCTAACGTTTCTCCATCTGGAAATTCAAGATCAGTTTTGAATTTAGTTCCTCGATGTCCTAATTCGCCACCCACAGTTATTGGCAACGAACCAATTTTCCAGTCTGTATTTTTCCATATTCCAATATAAAATGATCCCAACCTATCAGTTTCAAACATTTCAAGCTCTTCATCAGACGCATCGTCTTCTATTCCTGAAATTTGCATGGACTGATATCCGCCATAGACTCCCCATCCAGATTTTGAGGAAGATGCTTGCTCAACTTCTTGTGCGATTANTGTTGATGAGATTGTAAATAANAATACTAATAGATATCTCATTATTAGTTCCTTTTGTTTGGAATATTATATTTCTCACAAAGACCTGATAAAAATCCCCACAACACATGCGCTGTAGACATTCCAGCTTCTTCTGCGAGTTTCCTGTCTTCATCGGATAGTTGATTCATTAGCATAGCACTTTGCTCACGATGCTCAACATCAGCATCTTTATGTACTACGAAATATTCTAATCCTTTATCAGATGAAACATCATAGTGATCTACCAATCCTTTAATTTTAGTATCTGCAATCTCTGGTACTTGACGCTCGTAGGCATATAAAGCNCCTAACCCTTCTGCATAACTAGACCTAGCAAGCCTAAAGAAATTTGCAATCATATCTTCTGTATACCCCGCTTGCTTAATTGTTTCAATCTCAGATGCATCTGCTCCTACTTCTAAAGCAAATTGCTTCCAAAGCATTGGGTGATCTTTCTCAAAATCTTCTTCATCGCTAAGATTATCTAATAATATTTTACGCTGCTCAATATCTTCGCATAGTGAATGTGTTGCACTGATATAACGTGGAAATGCTTTGATATGCTGATAATACTGTTCAGCATAGTCTTGTAAAATTTCTTGTGATAATTCACCATTATTCCATGCTACATAGAANGGATGTTTTAATAGATGAAGTTCATCAAGTTTATTGTCTAATTGCTTTAGATACATAGAGTATATCTCCTTATTTAATTAATTATTAGTTGGCTACCTTCATNCAATCTATCGATTATTGTACAGTTATAGCAAGTATAATTCGGAACATTATGAGTTTAGAGAAAAATAAATAAAAAATTATCTAGTCATCCATTGCAATACTAAATGCCATAAATACGACAAATAGAATACATAGAAATAGCATAGGTATCTCTAGCGGATGCTGCATTGTAAAAGGACCCCATGTAATCATAATTTATTACCTATTATTTTCATTTAATTGAGACCTAACACCTAATATTCCAAATGTTGGTGCCCATAGACCTACAAATACTCCAACTTGACGTGCATCCGCTGCATCTTCATATCCAGGAAGATTTAAAAATAGCAGTACTGCCATCAAAATTGAGATTATCATTAGTAAATACCATAAATTTGAATTCATTTTCTACCCCTTGATTAAATATTTAAATAATACTCATTACCTTAAGAATAAATGCTACAATAATTAACAAGATAACGAACTTCGTATCTAGACAAAAACTGACAAACTTAGCGATCATATCGTCCATTAATTAATACCTCCATTTAATAGCATATATACAATGATGAGAGTGAAGAATACGGCGATAATACCCCCCAAAACTGTATCGAGAATTGACATTAATTTTTCAGCTAAGATGTTTATTTTATTTAACATTTATTCTCATTTATTATGCTAAATCTTAATAAAGAATTTTAAATAATCAAATTAGTATTAAAGTTTAATACTAATTGCTACTACCCAGCTCCACCGCCACCGCCACCGCCAGCGCCACCACCTCCAGCACCACCGCCACCATCGCCGCCATATGACGCAGAGATAGCTGTTCCAGTAGTTGCAATATCGGCAATACCAGCCGTGATAGTAGAAACATCAGAAGGAGTGCCTCCTCCATACCATATATAACATGTTCCATCTTGGTTTGCTTTATTGATCACGTCTTTAAGCTCTTCCCCATGCATGCCCATGACAATACAGTATTGCAATAAAAGGTCTGGTTCAAAACCTTGTATATTTAACTTATTTTTTTTGAGCGCATCTCCAAATGCACACCACCTTAAAAACAATTCTTGACCCTCTTTAGTAAGTCTGGACGCCAGGGCGATCATCAGTAGCATTGTTGATGGTATAATGGTAAAAAGTACACTCCAAAATATTCCGTAAAAAATACTTAATCCAATTATTAAAAAAAATATAATTACCTGGAGTAGGATGAGATTAGTTCTTTCTTGATCTCCAGAAGTATCTAACCATCCTAATTCCTTAATTTTTTTTGTACGATTTTGTTTCCACTTGGAATGAGAGAATGAATATTTAAGCCATATTTTTGAGAAATAAGTGCTAGTTCCGATTGTTAAAATTCTATCAAGCAGTAATTTTGAAAAACTATTAGATAAATTAGATGTATCTGAATTGATAACATCAACTTTTAATTTCTTTGATTTAAAAATCCACTTACCCGACTCAACCGTCTCAAGATGAACTTTCTTTCTACTTGCTAACTCGAATAAAGTTCCAAGAATACCAGTAGCGCTAACGCTTGGATATCGCCAAATAAGCCACCCTATTAGCACTGGATGATGAGTGGATGGAAATTCTGTAAAGTTTACATCGTCACTAATTTCTACTTTATGGTCAACTACATGTTTTCTCATGAAGTTTATTCCAATCAATAAAGAAAAAAGCGTCATAGCAATAATACCGTAAATAACCAATCTTTGATTTCTTTCCTCTAACAGTAATCCAGCAAGAGAAAAGTTCTCATTATTGATAGATGAATTTGATAAGTATGAAGTCGGAAATATTGTTCGCAGCTGNAAAACATTTTTTTTAGAAAATGAGTCAGAAGACAATTCAAAAATACCATTTTCTTTTTTTGAAAATTTATACTTTTTAGANCTAATTGGTTGTTCAACAGAAAAGTCTATAGCGTTTGTATCTACAATGCCATTAAACTTTTGTGTCAAACTTAACTTTCCTGGACGTTTGTCAAATTTATCATCTAAATATACCCAACGAAATTGTGCATCTGTTTTTCCAATCGTAAAAGGATTTTTTAATTTATACTTCAAAGTGAATGTTTTATTCTCATCTGTCGATGAGTGATACCAATAAATACGGTAATACCTATCTCTTGATTCAATTCTAAAATTTCCTTCTTCTTCAATTTCAGTATTTAAATAAGGTTTATCTCCTTCAAATACTTGGATATCGTACAATTGATCATACCCCTTTTTCCGAATATCTCTAAACACAAAAGAATAGTTTCCTTTGAAACTGAACACTCTTTTTTCTTGTATTTCAACTATTCCCTCTTTAAGAATATTTGATTCAATATTTGTGCTAAGAATTTTATAAGACTTACCTTGTGCTTGCAAAAAAGTGATTGATAGAAGTGTATATAATAGTATTTTTTTGAATTTCATGAAATTAAATATATGCTAAAAAATGTCAAATGTAAAGCTTGCTTTACGTTTTATTGGAAGTGGGCGATGAGAGATT
>AQSA01000020.1 GCA_000402815.1 Candidatus Neomarinimicrobium atlanticum
ATTTCAACTATTCCCTCTTTGAGAATATTTGATTCAATATTTGTGCTAAGAATTTTATAAGACTTACCTTGTGCTTGCAAAAAAGTGATTGATAGAAGAGTATATAATAGTATTTTTTTGAATTTCATGAAATTAAATATATGCTAAAAAATGTCAAATGTAAAGCTTGCTTTACGTTTTATTGGAAGTGGGCGATGAGAGATTCGAACTCCCGACCCTCTACATGTCGAGTAGATGCTTTTTGCTATTTTCTCGACGAGAGTCGTATTTCTGCACATGCGAGTATGCATATTGTATGCATAATACTAATAATTTGTAAAACTTTATTATAGCATTACTATTAATTAATCACTATTATTTATTGTGGGCTGGTTTAGTACATCTTGTTCTATATGCAATGACAGTATTAGCGATAATATTAAATACAAGTCTATGCCACTAACTAAATCAATTGTTTATAAACAAGATCAAGTCCAAGCTGCAAATGGAGAGCAAGTTCAACTTAAAGATGGCACTATGATTACTCCAATGTTTATGATGAGATTTGGAGATTTTTATTGCTATTGGTGTGAGTTTGATAAATCGAGTGGCATTGATATTTGTTCTCATAGTTGTGCAAAAACATATGCATCAAAAAATAGTTGTTGTGTTATTGAGCCATTAAATACACCTCCAGGTTTTGATATTATTACCCCTGATACAGAAACCCATGAAAAATATGCTTTTAAAAATAATCTCAAAAAAAGACCTCCACAAAGAGGTAATGAAGGATAAACTTCGATAATTTTAAAATTGAATAAGCACTGCGAATTTTGTGGAAAAGAGTCAAATAATTCTTTAAGAAGATGGATTACTGATCCTCCATANTTCATTTTTCTAGATAGCCCACATGTAAAATATCACGATTCAAATGAACATTATGTTGTAATTGAAAATGAAAATCAAGATTATAAGATAGATTATACTGTAAGAATTTCTGAAAACAAGGTAGTAAAAGTCGATAACCTTACATCACATATTTTCTGCTCTGAATCGTGTGAAGATCGTTTTTTAGAAAAAACATGGATCTATTTTTAATGAAAAAAATCTAAAAGAAGTAAAAGCATTGGTAAATCTTGATTCTCTAGGAATTTTTCTACCTTTATCATTTCCTATAGATCAATTCGAGCATAATAAAAAATATTGCAAATCCTGCAAAGAAGAATTTCCTATTCTTTCTTCTTCTTTCATAATTAGAGAAATTAATAAATACACGAAGGTAAAAAATCATTATACCACATTTTTTACAGAAAGTATTGATACAAAACCCAAACAGGATTTAAAAAAAATGATGGACGAAGAGCGACCAAATATTGATCATCATGAAATTCTTATTAGCGATGTAAACAAAAATAATCCTAGAGGTTATTACCATTTATATGAATATGGTTATAATATTGAAGAAAATTTTTCTTTTTGTTCAAATGAATGTATCTTTAGTTTTTGTGAAGAAAACAATTCAATCTGCTTTTTTGAGAGTAATTTTGAAAAAGGAATGAAAGTTATCATTTCCCCTGAAACCAAAAAAATAAATGAACTTTTATTGAGTCCATATAAATTTAGACCTTCTGTTTATAGTGATTATCAAAATAACGAAAGACATCTAAATCAACAGCATTAAAATAGAATTCTCTTTTTCCTTTAAACAATAAAAATAATAATGAGTGTTAAATAGTCAGTATGCAAATAGTATGCACTTTGATTTCGCTTTCAGACGAGAGCAATGTCGCACTTTTGTAATAAAAANAAGGGCTAAAACCTAAGTTTTAACCCTTCTTTTATCATGTTTTATAGACGAGTGGGCGATGAGAGATTCGAACTCCCGACCCTCTACATGTCGAGCAGATGCTCTAACCAACTGAGCTAATCGCCCCCAATTTTTAAATTACAGCTTAACCTGTAACTTTCACAATTAAACTGTCAAACCATTTGTCAGGTAATATACTTCTCATTGTTAAAAGTATCCAGCTATATGCACCAGCTGAGTACCTTGTTTTAGGATTTTTAGCGTTTATTGCCTTATCAATAACTTTTGCTATTACTATCGGGTCAGAATAATCGTCAAATGTGTTTTCATCCGAATCATCTGGAGAACCATAGAAATTTTTATATTCTGAATTTTTACTATACTTCTCAAAATATTGAGCTGAATAATTACCAATGTTTGTTTTGATCATTCCTGGCTCAATAATAACTACATCTATTCCAAACTGTTTCACTTCTAATCTAAGTACATCAGACCAACCTTCAAGAGCATGTTTTGATGAAACGTACCACCCATAAAGAGGATTATATGCCTTGCCTAATACTGAAGAAATATTGATAATAGTTCCACTTCCCTGCGCTCTCATATGAGGTAAAGCTGCTTTAACAGTTCTTCCGATGCCGAATAAATTTACTTCAAATTGGTACATCGCATCTTCCATTGATACATCCTCAATAGCACTACCGACAGCAATTCCAGCATTGTTTACTAAAACATCTATTCTACCTTGTTCTGCAATAATTTGATTGATAGCATTATCGACATGATCTTGTTTTGTTACGTCCATTTCTAATGAAATTCCACCAATGTCATTTAGATATAGGTTTTCTTCAACCAAGATATCTCCACCGTAAACAATATGACCTTTATCAATTAAATATTGAGCTGTAGACTTACCGATACCATGAGCGGTACCAGTAATTAATACAACTTTCTGCTTATCAGAAGAAAAAACACTTCCAACAAGCAACATTGTTATAATAAATTTTTTAAACATATCTATNTCCTTTTTTTAAATTAATTAATAAAAAGAATGAATCTATCNAACATTTTATCTGTCATAATTTGTCTTAAAAATTTACCCAGCTTACTGTAAGNTCCAGCAGCATATCTAGTTTTTGGATTACGAGCATTTATTGCTTTATTTATTACTTTTGCAATTACAATTGGATCGGATTGATTTGAGAGAACTGAGCTTTCTGAATCAGTAACCGGCTGTCCATACAAATGCAGATAATTAGAATCTTCTCTGTATTTATCTAAATAACTTCCCGAAACATTAAAAAAATTAGTATTTATAGCTCCAGGCTGCACAATAACTACATCAATATCAAATTCTTTCAATTCTACTCTTAATGCATCTGACCAACCTTCTAGTGCATGCTTACTTGACAAATACCATCCTGCTAAAGGACCGTAAGTTTCTCCTAGCACTGAACTGATATTAATTATCGTTCCACTCTTTTGCTTTCTCATATGAGGAAGTACTGATTTTGTAACTCTAGCTAATCCAAACAAATTAACATCATACTGATAATAAGCGTCCTCCATGGTGACTTCTTCAATAGCTCCATATACACCCAAACCAGCATTATTTACTAGAACATCAATTCTTCCATGCTCATTAATGATTTGCTGAACTGCTTTATCAATATGCTCTTGATTAGTGACATCCATCTCAAGCGCTATTCCTCCAATATCATTTAAATAGAGATTTTCTTCGACAAGAATGTCTCCCCCGTAAACAATATGACCTTTATCAATTAAGTATTCTGCAGCAGACTTTCCAATACCTAATGCTGTACCAGTAATTAATATAACTTTTGGCGTATTTGCTGATATAAAACCAAACATCAACAATGATAATAAAATCTTTTTTAACATTTTTACTCCTTTATTTTTCTTTTGAATTAATTATGACCCACGCGAAAAAATGCATGATCTTATTTAATATTTTTTCAATCATCCTTTGAATGCCAATAAGCTAACCCAATAAATAGAAATTGAAATGGAAGTCTTCCCCATGCAATTGCAGCTGTAGTTCCCATTGCATCTCCATTTGTTAATGCAAGATAGATATTAGCTGGGAATACTGCAATTAAGAGCAAAATAAGCCCCCAGGCAGCGTAATAACGTGTTTTAGGTATCAACAGTAAGAAACCAAACGAAACTTCTAAAAATCCACTAATATAGACTGAGGCTAAATGAAATGGAAAATTAGGAGGCATAATTTGCAAAAACCATTCAGGTTCAATAAAATGTTTTACTCCAACATTCATATAAAAACATGACATTAATATTATGGTTATAAATTTAATTTTTTCTATCATACCGATATAGATCCTTTTCTAAAATCTGTTTTTCCTATGCGAACATTCACTAATACTGGAAATCCATTTTTTGCATCTTCTTTTGCTTGTATTAATACGCTCTTTAACTCAATGGGATCATCGACAGCATACCCTTTTCCACCATAGCCAATTGCTACTTGATGATAGGCAGTATTTAAAAGATTTGTCCCTATAGGACTTCCAAGCATATCAACTTGCTCTCGAGCAATTTGCTGCCAAGAAGCATCGTTTCCAACAATAGCAATAACGGGTAATTTATGACGAACATAGGTATCAAATTCAGCTAAACTAAATGCACAAGCCCCATCTCCATAAATAATCCAAACTTCTTTACTTTTGTATGCACTTTTCGCTCCAAGTGCAAATCCACCTCCGACACCCAGTGTTCCAAATGGACCTGGATCAAGCCAGCCTAATGGCCCTTTGGGTCGAACGGTATATGCCGCCGTTCCTACAAAATCTCCTCCATCTGCTATTATAATACTATTATCATCCAAAAGATCATTAATTGTAGTACATAGTTTAATAGGATTAACAAAATCTGTTTTGATTTCAGATTGTTGTACGATCTCATTATCACGTTTTTGTTCAAGTAAATTTAATTCTTCTGTCCATTCTTCGCATTTTGGAGGATTGATAATTTTACCAATTTCACAAATTGCGCGGGTTGGATCACCATGAACACATATAAAGGGCTTTCTGTTCTGCTTCATGTCCTTTGCACTTTTATTGATTGCAATAATTTTTGCATTTGAATTAATAGAATATCCATATCCTAACCGGAAGTCTAATGGAACGCCTACAGTAATTACAACATCTGCATTCCTTAAAGCATGTTTACGATTATGGCGCATAAAAAATTTATCATTTTCATTGAAGCACCCTCTTGACATTCCTGATGTATAAGTAGGAATAGATAACTTATTTAAATTTTTAAGAAATTGAGGTAAAGCCTCTTTATTTTGTGTGACTTGATTCCCAAGCAATACAACAGGTTTCTTAGCATTTACAATTGCTANTGCTGCATTGTCTATATCTTTTTGTCGTGCAAAAATCGATTTTTTCTTTCTAATTTTTATAGATGACTTTTTATTAGAAAACATATTAGTTAAGTGGCGATCTACATACCAGGTCATCAACTTACCTACTATTCCATTTGATGGTAACTGGCTTGCATGTTGCTCTCGAATACTTTTTTCTGGATAAAGTAAGTCAATAGGNAACTCAACAAATACTGGGCCAGGTACNCCAGATATTGCTGTATTCAAAGCATTTGTAAGGGAGGGTATTATATCGCGAGTCTTACCAACACTTACTGCTGACTTTACATGAGGTTTTATCAATGCCATTTGATCAATATCTTGTAGAGATCCCTTACCACGCAAAAGCGTCGCTGCTGCCCCACCGATTAGTATTAATGGAGATTGTGCTAGTTGTGCATTTTTAATTGCAGTAATTGTATTAGTGACTCCAGGGCCAGCTGTAACAATAGCAACTCCTATACTATTCGTGAGTCTAGATGTAGCATCTGCTGCAAATACTGTTGAAACCTCATCACGCACTTCGACGATATCGATTCCCTCTGATTCACACCCAACAAGAATTGGAGATATGTGCCCTCCACACAAAGTAAAAACTGTACTAATATTATTGTTTTTAAAAAATGAACTTACAGTAAATCCTGCATGCATATTAGACGATTTCATGATTGGTTAGTTTAGAATTACTGCTACCTGATTAGGCTCAGGAACTGCTAGGAGAGATGAATAAACAGAATCATCCATTAAGACTTCTAAGGCTTTAATTACTACTTTATCATCTTTAAGATACAATTCATATTTTCCATCGTTTCCATCGTAATAGAAAGCAAACTCACCTAAGACCATTCTTTCGATAACATCTTTTTCAGTTTCAAACATTTCTGATTGAGTTTTATCAATTTGTCTCTCAATAACACTGAAGGCGTTTTTTAAGAAAATATTGTCTTTATCTTCTTCGGATAGCTTTTCTTTTGCTAATTCTAAATCTTCTTCACCATCAACATAACCTTCAATATCATTATCATTAATAAAGGTTTCAAAATTTTTCATTAAGCTGCTATCTGCCATAACTTCATCAATTGAAGCATACTGATCGCTGGATTGTTGAACGAACCTGAAGTAGCCTCCGTTTCTTAAAATAGATGCTGCTAAAGGATAGGAACCTTCATCTTTGACTATAATATCTGGAGAGATTCCGCCGCCACCTAATACAGTTCTTCCNGCCATTGTTTGAAATAGTGAATCGGCTTCTAAAGCACCATCTGCAATTAATTCTTNATCAATAAATTCTCTTTTTTGAATTGAGCGACCACTTGGAATATAATATTTAGAATTAGTAATTTTTAGAGCAGTATCTTGATTAATTCCAATCACAGTTTGAACTAAACCTTTTCCAAAAGACTGATCTCCAAGAACAACAGCTCGATCATGATCTTGTAAGACTCCAGCAACAATTTCGCTTGCTGAGGCACTCCCACCATTGATAAGTACTGCTATATCTACTGAATTCGGTAAAAATGCACTATTGAGCGACTTGTAGTTTTTAAGACTCCTACCTTTTCTTCCTTTTGTTGAAACCATCTCAACATCTTTTGGCAAAATAAGGTCTAAAATATCTAGAGACGATGATAACAATCCGCCAGGATTATCCCTTAAATCAATAATAATATTATCTGCACCTTCACCCATTAAAGATATTAGAGCATCTCTTGTTTCACCAGGAGTATTATTTGAAAAATTTGTAATTCTAAGATAGCCCACTTCTGGGTTTGCCATTCCATAATAGGGGATATCTTTGATCGTAATTACATCTCTAGTAATTGTGTAATCTTCCGTTTCGCCCGTAATCGGCTTTTTAATCGTCAGGATAACATCCGTTCCTTTATTTCCTCTAATCTTATTAGTAGCCTCTTTTAACTCTAATCCTTTCGTAGTTTCTCCATCGATATTCATAATTTCATCACCTGTAAAAATACCGGCTCGTGATGCAGGAGATCCTTCAATAGGTCCGACAACAGTTAATTGATCTTCATACATATATATCTGAAGACCTACCCCACTAAATTCACCATCAGTTTTAATTGCTAAATCTTCTAAATCTTTTTCTTCATAATATTCAGTATATGGATCAAAATTNTCCAACATAGATTTAATAATTCTGGATGTTAATTTTTGCACATCTAACTCATGAACATATTCTGTTAATAAGTACTTATAGACAGTCATAATCTGTTGTTGAGATCGTGCAATATCGCGATAAACATCNAACTGTTGACTGCGAAGTATTCCAAAGAAACATACCATGAGAACCATAAAGANGATCGATGCTTTTTTAAAATATCTCATAAACTAAATTTTTCTTTCATTGCACTCCATATATCTTCAAATACTTTATCAATAGATTGTTCCCCGTTAATTAAAACTACTCTGTCTGGATTTTTAGCATGAATTGCTAAATATTGATCCCGTACTCTTTGTTGAAAATTTGAACCTTCTTTTTCAATTCTATCTCTAGAAACAGACATTCTTTCATCTGCTTTTTCNACAGGAACATCAATAAAAAATGTTATATCAGGCTTTAAAGTATATGTTCCAAAATTATTAATCTCATCTAATGCATTGACACTAAGTCCTCTTCCACCGCCTTGGTATGCCAATGTAGAATCTGCATATCTATCCGCTACAACCCATTTACCGTTAATGATATGAGGCAATATAACCTTGTCAGTGAGTTGCGCTCTACTTGAGATCATTAACAATGCCTCAGCACGATCAGACATAGATTCTTCGGCATGAAGCAATAATTTTCGAATAGATTCCGATATTGGATCCCCTCCTGGTTCTCGAACAGTAACAGCTGATATATCAATTTCAAAAAGTTTTTCAACTAATTTTTCAGCTTGTGTAGATTTTCCACATCCATCGACCCCTTCAAATGTTATAAATTTTCCGCTAGAAGTGGATTCTGTCATCATTTTTTCCAATCATAATTACTATTTCACCTTTAATTTTTTTTGCTTCAAAATACTTTATTGCATCACTAAAACTACCTCTAATAATTTCTTCATACAACTTTGTTAATTCTCTAGCAATAACAATAGGCCTCTCTCCAAGTGCTTCTCTTAATTGATTTAATGTTTTTAATAGTCGATGAGGGCTTTCAAATAACACTAAAGTTGTATCTAAATTTTCTAAATAAGAAATTTTCTTTTGTCTTCCTTTTTTTGCTGGTAAAAATCCTATAAATGTAAAAGCATCTGAAGGTAGTCCTGAAGCGCTAATAGCTGCAGTTAAAGCAGAAGCGCCAGGTATGGGAACAACATCAATTCCTTCACTTATACACTCTCTAATCAAGCTATATCCTGGATCGCTAATAGTTGGTGTTCCAGCATCAGAAATTAATGCGACATCTTTTTTATCTTTCAGAAAATCTAATAAACGTGCAATTTCTTTCTCGCTACTATGATCATGATAACTATACAATTTTGTATCTATATCATAATGATTGATTAGCTTTTTTGAAGTTCGGGTATCTTCTGCAAAAATACAATGAACACTCTTTAGGGTTTCTACTGCACGAAATGTAAAATCTTGTAAATTGCCAATTGGTGTAGCAACGACAAACAATTTGCCTTTATTAGACATTATGCCAACTTATTTAATGCGCGCTTAAAACAATCTATTCCAAAATCAATATCTTCTGTTGTAACATTTAAATGTGGTCTAAATCGAATTGAATAATTTCCAGAACCTAGAAGAATAGAACCTTCATCCATAAGAAGCTCTGCTAATTTGTCTCTTTTATCACTTGAAGGCAAATCAAAGGCNCAATACAGNCCTTTTCCTCTTGCATTNGATACAAGGCTAGGATATTGATTTTGAAGGCCTTGAATGCTATCTAATAGATATAATCCATTTTTAGCTGCTTGATCTACCAAGTTATCTCTTTCAATTAATTCTAAATAGATAGTTAGTCGTACCATATCGACAAGACTTCCGCCCCAAGTAGAATTAATACGGCTCGATTCTTGAAATACATTTCCTTCAACTTCATCTACACGAGTGCTTGCAGCAATACCACAAACTTGAGTTTTTTTACCGAATGAAATAATATCAGGCTTAGCCGATAAACCGTCTGCACAACCACATCCAGTTTCACAACCTCCAGATGAAAAATGTTGATGTGCCCACATTTTTCCTGTGATACCAATACCTGTTTGGACTTCATCATAAATGAGCATAATATCATTCTCATCAGCAATTTCTCTTAAAGCTTGCATGTATTCACATCTAAAGTGGTTATCGCCACCTTCACCTTGGATAGGCTCTAAAATAATAGAAGCAATATTGTCTGGATTTGCAGCAATTATCTCCTTGATTTCATGCAATGATTGTCGTTCCAGTTCTTGAACATGCTCTAAATTATCTTTTAAAGGGAATGTAATTTTAGGGTTAGAAACTCGAGGCCAATCAAACTTTGGAAAGTACATTGTTTTTCTCTTATCTGGAGAATCAGTTAAGGACATAGTATAGCCTGTTCTTCCATGNAAACATTGTTTAAAATGAATAACTTTTTCTCCTTTAGCACTACTTCCTTTTGCTAAATTCTTTCTACGCTTCCAATCAAATGCAACTTTNAAAGCATTTTCTACCGCCAAACCACCACCTTCTATAAAAAAAGTATGTGGTAAATAATCTGGCTGAGCAACGCGCTTAAAAGTATGCATGAATTCTGCCATTTCTTGAGAATAGACGTCTGAATTTGTAGGTTTGTTAATTGCAGCAATACGCAATCTTTCTGATTGCTCCAATACATAAGGATGATTATATCCAACAGAAAGAGATGCAAACATAGAAAATAAATCTAAATATTCTTTTCCGCTAACCTTATCAACCAACCAAGAACCATGAGATTTTTCCAGATCGATAATTGGAGCCATGCCATCTGCAAGAATGCTTTGGGAAATTACTTTCCTAATGTCCGCTTTATTCATTTATTAANCTTCCTTTTTTTCAGGATTTTGGAATGNCCAAAAACCTAGTATTAGCACGATAAATAGNATCATCCAATACGTTCCATAGTTATAGTCGGGAGAAGAAAATAAAATTAAATCGTTAAAACGTCCAATAAGTAATGAAATGCGTCCCATGACTGCAAAACCAAATGATGCTCCAAAACTAATCATTAAGAAATAAATACCTAATCGAGTAAATTTTCCATAAGAACCTGTTTGTTCTCTTGAAAAATAAAAATACATCAAGGCGCTAATAGTACCTACTAAAATAACAATATTATTAAAAACACTATCACCCGACATACTAAAGATGGGCAAAGATCCACCGAAAATATCTACTGCACTTGCGCTAATTTGACTTAACACATTAGAGCTCAAATATCCATACGCTTTTAACCCAGCTGCAATCCCTACTGTATAAGCAATACCCCATCTTGCCATCCAATTAAACTGCTTAAAGATACTAAGTAACATCATAATCCCTAATAATAATGGGAACAGATAAAGAATATTAAAATCATGGTTGAAGTCGACTTCAGCAATAAATGACAGAGGACCATCTTTTGGAAATAATCTTCCAAATAAATTTGGATAAATCTGTGTCCAATAAAAAGTAGCTGCCCAGTAAGCTGCTGACACACCAACAAAAACATGCTCTGCAATTTTATAAAAAGGATTATCTCTGTAGAGGTAAGATAAAATACCTAATGTTAAAAATGCTGCAATCCATGCACCGAAAATTGTAGAAAATGCCATATTAGTATTTCCTCTCTCTTCTCTCGGTTATAAAATAGGCTAAATTACCTAAGACAATAAACAACACAATTACAAGATGAGCAAATGATTGTGCTGCCATTCCTTGAATTGCAANACCTGGTGTACCAATTAATTTTTCATATTCCGCTGCCCCCGGCATTCCAGCAAGTATTCCTCTTACCTGCCCACTCTGAACATATGGCATTACTTCATTTACTTGAATAGATGTTGTTCCGGANGATAGCGGCACACCTGTTGGATCACCACCATACTGAACCCATTCAAAAGTCCCTGGATATCCAGCAGAGCCAGTAAAAATAAATTGAAAATCTTTTAAATTGTTTATACCGTCCATCATAGGAATATCTGCAAGCATTGTTTGTTTATAATCTACAGTGTATACCTTGCGTAAATCACTAGCAAGACCTTTAACAATTGCTTCATTTCCTGGCCTAAAGCCCAATAAAACGTAATCTTCGTATTCTACCAATTCAAATTCTTGATTAATCTCTTCTAATGCATCCAGCGCCATATAAAGCCCATCTGGCCATAAACATGTAATATATATCTGGTGATCTTCGCGTAAAAGCTGTCTCATAACACCCAATGTCATTGGATGAATTTCAGGCTTAGTACTTGGGCCATAATCAAATGACATTAATACTTTTGAATTAGCAGGTATTTCTGCAATTGCATTATAAACTTTTTCAGTAGTTGGTGTTGTTCTAATTGGTAGATCAATAGGGCGTAAAAGCGGTATCAATACTGCTAAACCAATTAATAGAAAGATATACCTTCTATCAACAGAACCGAGCTTTAATATCATGTCTTCTAAATATCTCATTGGTCACCTATGTATGATTTTTCTAAACCAAAAATGTAACGCAAGCTTGTTACAATAATCCCTAAACCAATTCCAATCATAATTGCTCTTGCACCAGCTAAATTTGGAACTGTATAAATCCACTCTTGAAGTGATGGTAAAAAGAATATTGCTGGCTCAGTTGGATTCCAATCCATACTTATACCTAAAGCTGTAACACCTAATAATCCTATAACAAATGAACCAAAAATAATTTTGCGATCTTTGAAATAGTTTGCCATAAAGATTGTTCCAACAAAAACTAACAGATACATTACCATCCATGGGGTAATTAAGCTTCCAACAGGCACTCTTCCTAACATAATAATAATCCCAGCTAACAATAATAACGTAGCCTCAAAATTTCTTGCTCTAAAAGCTCTATATGATGCTGAAGCAACATAGAATGCTAACAATGCGAACATTGTTGCAGACAATGGAGTAAAAATATTATCAAACATCCACTTAAACAGACCGCCTTCTGTAGAAATATGTGCTCCCCACTCTACAGCTTTAACAGTTTCTGCCGATCCGGATGCTAAAATAGCTTGTTCAGCTGNGCCTTGAGTAAAGTATACTTCCTCNCCAACAAAGAAAGCTCCCTTCATAAAGAAACCAATTGTAAAAGCAAAAAAGAAAGATGCTATAGCGACTACGCTGTACTGCCAGCCCGATTGTCTTTTTAATACTTTTAAAAATTGTAATTTTAAAAGATTTAACGCTCCAAGGAAAATTGCAAAACTTGCAATAATATCATACCATTGTGTAGCGTCATCATTTACAAATGCTTCAACTGATTCATTATCAATAAACCATCCAAACAGAGTTAAAGATCCAAAAAATGCAACAATTCCAATTGGGATATATCTCTTTAAAAACATCTTATAAACCCAACCATGTTAAAAGATTAAAACTAGTTAATCCTAAATCTGATAAAGCGCGTGATAATAATGCAACCCCAATAAAGCTTATCAACATTAATTTTACCATATCTTGAGTTTTAACACCTGCGATTAATTCAGGCTTCCTTGAAAGGTATGCACTTGCAGCAAAATATTCTTCACCCATTAAGGTGTAGTCACATGCAGTTACAAAGAAAGGAATTTGTGCTTGAGAGGCAGTACCTGCAATCTGAATCGCACCAATACTATTACCAGTTTCTGCAAATAATAATGATTCTGCATAAAATTTACCCATATACATACAGGCTGCCGGCTTATCTCTTTGCATAATACCATTCACCCCTGCAGCATACGCAAATTGGTCATCTGTAACATAATGAACCATATCTTCATTAAACATTTCTGGTCGACCTTGTGTCAAATAAGCTTCTTTACAAGATTCTCTAGCAGCTTGCATAACAATAGATCTTGCAACAGGAACATCTAGACTAGTTTCGTATTGTGCGGTCATTTGTGCTACATGACCTAGAATAATTACACCTGCAACAGTTTCAACTTCGTTCATATCCATGATACCTGGAACATAAAGAATAGGTCGTCCCATTTCAGTAGAACGCCCGACTGCTTCCTCTACTGCTTTTAGACCTGGAATAGTACGTAAAAAAATTGAATCAGCAGAAATTCTAGCCTCTTTTACTTCATTTAACATTACCATTATAATAGTAAGTAAAAGAGCAAACATTACAGCCCTATCTGACTGGAAAATATGAAAAGATTCTGGAAGTTGAGTTAAAGCGAAGGTAAAAATAATAATACCTACGAATCCTATTGAGTATGTTTGTATTTGCTTGTTATTCATTCTTACTTAATCGTTCTAATTCACAAATTAAAAATTCTACACTAGAATGCTGTTCAAATAATTCAGCAGCCCTATAATAACCATCTGTTTTGACAAATGCACTAATTATTGGACCAAAAAACACCATTGTTTGACTTCCAATAAAATTTAAAGGCTTTACCATCTCAAGAAAAAAAATTGACGGAGTTATTAATTTTAACTCTACTATCTTATTTGCAAGCTTTGATAAAAATGCTTTATCGTCGTTTGTAAGTATATAACTCATTGTAATTCAACCATTTCAAGGTTAGCTCTTGGTATTAGAGTATTTTTCCCATCTATAGAAATTTCAGCAACTCTTACCATTGTTTCTGATTCCATTTTATTCAATTCTGAAGGCAAAGAACTTACCGTTCCAATCTTTCCAAAGTTAGGTGAACGAATCACTCTAACAGTACTTCCTTCTTGAATACCTTCCGGTTCTTTTGATAGAGAATCTTCTGAATCAGAGTCGCTATTTATAGGAATTACAATTTCAGGGCGTATTACACCTGCTCTAATCTGAGTTGCACCATTCACTGATGCTTGATTTCCATGGTTATTCTTTAATAAATCAAACGTAGCATCACTCATTGGAATAGAGCCATACCCTTCAGTAACAATTAATGCTGTAGGTAACTTTTCTGTTCCTGTAATTGCAACACCTAAATCATAGCCAAGCACTGCTTTTAAATCGTAGTAGTTAAAACCACCTACTACAATTGCAGCTACGTTACAACTCATTGCCTTTTTGTAAGCATCTAGACTAAGAAATGATCCGCCTATTAAAATTTTTCCTTCCATATCTTGTGTAATTTGATCAGAAGTTAGTTCATCAGATGAACTATTAGATACTAACACTAATTCACCTCTTTTTTCGCCTGCAATTCCAAAAATACCTTGAATAAAAGCTGCATCAGATTTTAAAATAATTCCTTCTTTTTCAATTACTTCATCCACAATACCGCTAACATATGCATCCACTTCAACTGGTATAGGAGCTTCTCTAACAATAACACGCCCTGTACTTTCAGATATAGATTCAATTGTTCCATCTACTGGAGATTCTACTGAAGATTTAAACATACCAAAAATTCCTGCTGTCTCAGCAATCATATCACCTTTTTTAACACTGTCTCCTTCTTTAATTATTAAGCAATCGACTACATCTCTAGGTTCAATATTCAAAATATTATTTACTTTCAACATTTGAACATTACCAGGAAGATTTGTTGAAGCAACAACAGTATCTGGACTTAAATTATCGCCTTTCTTTACTAGAACTTTCCCTTTAAGAGGCAAAATACGTTCTTTTCTGAAGAGTGTTTTTTGTAAAACTTTCAATCCGGGTGTATAGGAATGTGCCATTAAAAAAGATCTCCTTTAGGATATTCATCTACTGCATTTGACCAGTTTAATAAACTTTCAATTCTTTGAGATGGATCAGTGGATAAGGTAATTGGTCTATTACGTCCATCAAAAATTAAACCAACCACTCCCCCAAAAATCACAGAGTCTAACGGCTCGCCTTTTCCGGCGCCAACATCTACTCCTCTTGACGGTACAATATTAACCTTTACCTCTTCGTAAGGAACTTCAAGCATTTCCAATGAACCTTCTAAAACTTCTATTTCTTTGGTTGATCCATCTTTAAATGTTAGTGAAACCTGTGCCATTTTAGATTTTGGCTTAACTTTTCCTACTGGAGTAACACATGTTCCAAGTCTGATCAAGCAATCATTATCAAACACTTCTAAAGCAGCCTGACTAGCATCATCTTTTAATTCTTTTTTATCAATATTTGCTAACACCCCTAATTGAGGCATCATAAATATTGAATCAACTGCTAGCTGAGTAATACCTTCAGGCATGAAAGCATCAATAAGCATTCTAGCAGATTGTTGACGACGAGGAGCATGTGACAATACACCACCTGATCCAACTAATAAATCTAAATCCATCATATTAACTAAAGATTGTCCACTAGAAGACTGTTCAAAAGCATCAGATATAGTTCGCTCTGATTGCACCCCTTTAAGACTAGTAGCAAAAGCTTTATGTTGGATAAAAGATAATCTCAATGCTTCTCTGGCAATTGCTTGTTCGATTACTAATTCTTCTAGTGATTGTGGCACTGTAGTTGGACGAATCATTTTGTTACCAATACGATTTGTTAACTCACTACGATCAATATCAAAAGGNACCCATCTTAGNACATTATCTAATCCTGATTCAGCTAATACATTACAAATTGAATAGCTCATCCCAAGATTAGCACTTACTGTACGATTAAATTTTTCTTCGAAAACGGAAAATATATCTGTTGTTGCTCCACCAATATCAACTCCTACTACAGAAATACCTTCTTTTTTTGCAATCATCTCAATTAACGATCCTACTGCTCCAGGTGTTGGCATAATAGGAGCGTCTGTCCAAGACATTAATTTCTTATATCCAGGTGCTTGCGCCATAACATGCTCCATGAAAAGATCATGAATTTTATCACGAGAAGGCTCAAGATTCTCTCTCTCAAGTACTGGTCTAATATTGTCAACAATATCTAAATCTGAAATCTCACCGAGAGTTGACTGGATAGAGTCCTGTGCTTTATTGTTTCCAGCATATATAACAGGCAACTTATAATTTTGTCCTAAACGGGGTCGAGGATTGGCTGCTGCTAAAATTTCAGCTAACTCCATTACATGAGTCGTTGTTCCGCCGTCCGTTCCTCCGGATAATAGTATCATATCTGGCCTTAGCTGTCTTATGCGTGTAATCTTTTCATGTGGCAACCTACCATCATTTGACGCTAGAACATCCATTACGATTGATCCTGCGCCCAATGCAGCTCTCTCCGCACTCTCACCGGACATAGACTTTACTACACCAGCTACCATCATTTGCAAGCCTCCACCAGCAGAGCTTGTAGAAACATAAATATCTACACCCTTTTCTCCGTTATCTGGCGTGATAATTTGATCTCCATTTAAAATAGTTCTTCCGGATAGCTCTTCAACTTCCATTACAGCATTTAATACACCCTTAGTTACATCTTCAAAAGGAGCTTCAACTGTTGTAGGAGCTTCCCCTCTAAAAGTGAGTCTATAACGATCATCTTTCCATTCAATTAGAATAGCTTTTGTGGTTGTACTACCACAATCTGTTGCTAATATAGATTTAATTTTTTTACTCATAAATAATACGCAATAACATAAAACAATGTGACTGGAGTTGTCAATATTAAAGAGTCTAATCTATCTAACATGCCTCCATGACCCATTAATAGACGAGAAGAATCCTTTATATTTACTCTTCGCTTTAAAGATGATTCAAATATATCACCAAAAAATCCAACAATATTTAATATAATAATAAATACACACTGATCTATAACTGTTAAGGGAAATATAAATTTACTGAACAATAATACGAAAAAAACTGTACCGACAAGCCCCCCAATTAAGCCAGCATATGTTTTGTTAGGACTAATTGATGGTGCGATTTTTTTACCACCAATCCACTTACCAAATATGTATGAAAAAGAATCATTTACAGAAACACCTGCAAATAATATTAGCGTAAAATAAGAACCTAGCAATCCATCAATATCTCGAAGTACTAATAAACAAAAAAGACTTCCTAGTACATATACAAAGCCAAATAGTATCCATAAAACTGTATTATCGCTTTGTGACTTTAGAGATAGAAATTCTTTAAATGCAATTGCTGCAGCTAATACTATGATAAAATTGAAGATCCATCCTCCGTTCAATACAGCTAATACAACGAGTGGAAATCCTGTTATTCCTATTGCTAATCTAGACTTTAAAGCGCTCATTAGGCCAAACTAATCAAAGTTTAGAATTATACCAAAAGCTTAATTGTCTTTGGGAGTATTTGTACGGAAACTTTCTTACTTTTTATTATCTCTCCGTCGACATTAAAATATGAATCCTTTAATGCATCAATAGAGAATGATTTTACCTTACTCATATGAACATATGGTAAATTAGTATGTTTTCCTGTATAAACCTCTTTAAAAACCTTAACTAGCTGCAATCTACTAACATCGTCTTTTACGATTACCATATCAATCATTTCGTCATAAAAACCTCCCGATGGAGCTATTTTCATGCCTTTGCCCGTATGAACACTATTACATCCAACCATAAAAGCGCAAGAAATATTAGACATCTCTCCATCGATAGAAATTAATGCCTTATATAGAGTTTTTTCTAGCAATTTTATAACAGAGGCTACATCATATCTAATGGTACCTAAAAATCTTAACTTTTCTGCTAATACATTACCAAAAGAAAACATACCCCACCCTATTACACTAATACTCAATCTTACTTCATTATCAAAGATGGCTTTATTTACATCCATTAATCGAATATCGTCGGATAAAGCTTTTTTTATTGCAATATTATAGTCTAGATAGTTGATATCATGAACAACAGAATTTCCCGAACCAGTAGGTATAATTCCAATAGGAAAAAATGAACATAAATCTGATTGGTACAATCCATTAACTACTTCATTAACTGTTCCATCTCCACCAAATATTAAGATGCGATCAAACTGATCTGATTGTAATTCTGATACAACTTTTCGTGCATGACCTGCGTATTTAGTTATTAATAATTCAGGATTAAAACTATGCTCTTTGATAGTATTTTCAAGTTCATAATATACTTTAAGTGATTTCTTTAACCCGCTAACAGGATTAACGATGCAGAGAATATTTTTCATTTGTGATATTTATTATCACCAAGTCTTATCACATCAATTCGAACTTTAGTTGTCCCTTGATTTACAAAGTCTAATTTTCTAGCTGCTTTGTAAGACAGGTCGAGAATACGACCTTTCGCAAAAGGACCGCGATCATTAATAAAGAGCTTTATCGACTTTCCATTTTCTAGATTGGTTACCTTGACTTTTGTGCCTAATGGATANGTCTTATGAGCTGCACTAACCTTGTACATATTAAAAGTTTCTCCATTTGCTGTAAGCTTCTTGTGAAATTTTTTTCCATAATATGATGCAATACCTACCTGCACTCTCGGATGATTTTTTATAGCTTCAATTTGCTTGCGACTCATCCCCTTAGAATTCACATAGTCGCCGTAAGCAATATTAGGGCCGCAACCAACAACAAAACAAAGAATAAAAGTGAATATAATATTAGTTTTCATCTGATAATTTACTATTAATTAGAGGAATCTGAAATGGATCTATTACTAACTGACTTGCCATACCTACTAAGGTAGCGCCTTTCTTCAAAGCTAGACTTACATCGTTGTAACAAGAAATACCTCCAGTAGCGATAATAGGTAAATCAAAATTAGATGATATCAATTCAACATTTTTTAATGTAGTATTAAGTAGGCCAATCCCACTCAAACCTCCTCCATCTTTTGAAAAAGTACTCTTATTTAATCCTACTGATGTTGCTGTTATATATTTTGTATTACCTAAATTAATAGCACATTTATCAACACTAGCTAATGTCTCACAAATTTCGAACATATTCTGCTTGCTACTATCGGGAGACACTTTCACAACAATAACATTCGAACAAGAATTTCTCATTTCTATTAACAAGGCTTTTAATCCCTCCTTATCATCGCTGAGACACTTTCCGTCATCAGTATTAGGACAACTTATATTTAACTCATAAAAGAACCGATCAAATATTGATTGGGATACTTTAGAGTTAACCTGATTGAACACGTCCAAATATTCATCAATACTATTTCCTCCCACACTTATCCCAATAGGCCTATTAAATGATAAAAGCTTTGGATTTTGAAAGCTATCAACAAAATATTGAACTCCTTTTGTGGGAAGACCAAGCGAATTGATTAAACCATACCCACCATCATACTTAATTTCTTGTATTCTTGGCCTATTATTGCCATCTGACGGTGTTTTCAGCACTGTTTTATACGTCATACCGCCTAAACCAACTAATTGCCACTGAACAAGTGAACTTACGTCATCTTTAAAGGATGCCGCTATTAGTGGAGAAGGAAAAGATAAATCATATAATTTTGTACCTATATTTTTTGGAATTTTAAATTTGAAAAAATATCTAAGTGGAGTACTCATTAGAATGTGATTTAAGGAGTCTCCTAGAATGATTGCCCTTTCTAAATCTTTTGGCCAACTTGCAAAAATGCTTATCACAGATCTGCGAATGATTTTAAAATTTAACGAGAGAATTTGTGCTCTAATCTTATTCAACATCTAAACTCTCTAATCTTTTTTGTGCCAACTCACCTTGCTGAGAATTGGGATGCTTNCTAACTAGCCATTTATAATAAGCGATAGCACTATCTGCATTAGATAGTTCATAGTCATAATGATAGCCTAAAAAATATGCCGCAATATTTGAAGATTCTGTAGATGAATCTATNTTCAGAATACTTCTATATATCTTTAGAGACTCATCTGAGTTTATAGACCATAAACTTTCTGCCTTTAATAGCATTTCTGATGGCTTGTGAGTTGCATCTAAGCTTAAATCATCAATAATAAACTTTGCAAAATCTGAATCAGGATATACATTCAAAATTCTTTCTTTATACATATTTTTACGATCATCATTCTGTTTGTTATATATTGAGTAGAGTGCAAATGTTGCCGACGGAAAAACTTTCGATTGTTCAAAATTATTTACAATATTTTCAAAATAACTAATTGAGTCATTCAAATTGCCTAAATCAAAGGCTAATATCTCACCTAGCCTATAAAGTGTTATAGACTTATCTGTATTATCCTCTTTTTTCAATGATTGATCTAACTTAATCAAACTGGCAACTGCATCGCGCTTATTTGAAATTAATACTTTATGGATAGAATTTGCATTTTGCTTCATTGCTTCATTCATAAAAAAGCTAGACTTTTCAAAATCCAAATTTGGACTTTCTAAGTACAATGTAGATAAAATATAGTATGCCTCAATCGCAATTTTTGTATTCGGATAATCTTGAGCAATAATGTCTAAGCTTTCGATAGCAAATTGTGTGTTACTCTGATCTAATTCTATCTTGATCAATTCTAATCGAAGATCAGACTTTATTGATGAAAAATCATCGTTTAATAAAAGTTTCTCGATTCTACTCTTAGATTGTTCAATTTGACCCAATAAGCGATATGTTTGAATAATTTTTAAGTTTGATTCACGAATTCTATTTATCGATATACTATTATTAAGAACTTTTTTATAGCCATCTAAAGCTTGTTCATAAATTTTCTTTTCATATGATAACTCCGCAATCTGAAAATAAATTTGCTCTCTAGTAAGACGATCTTTGCTCGTCTCAGCTCCTAAGTTAAGAAAGTAAAATGCATTATCAGAATCTTCATTTTCAAGATATATCTCACCCAGAACTAAATATATACGTGACTGTAATTCAATTGAATCTGTACTAGAAAGCAGGTCTTTGAGGTCGTTAATTGCTGGCTGAGGCTTAAAATCTTTCCATTTACATAATGCCAGCCAGTATTTTGTCTCATCAATAAAAAATTCTTCTTTTGATTCTTGTAATTGAAAAAATACTTCCTTGGCACTATCATATTCTCTTCGAAAGAAATGAGATTTTCCTTTTATAAGCATTGCATCTTTCACATAATCGCTATCACTATACTCATTTAAAACTTTATCAGATTTGTCAATGGCTTTGCCATATTCTTGAATTGCTTTTGCCGGTAATGAGCTTCCAAGACTTTGAATTCTTAATTTTTCAGCATTGCTATAATGTTCTTCTGCGTTATAAAAAGTGTTAAAATAAGCGCATGCTTGTAAAAATACTAAAAGACATAAGTATTTTATGAATTTTGAATTAAATTCAGATATCATAATGCAAATTTACAATGAAGCTTGAAGAATTACAGAACATAATTTCTAAAAAAATATCTGACGCGATTACGGTTGAGTCAATCAATGTCTATGACTATACTGCTCAGCACGAGAATCATGCAACATTTGATGGCAATTTTCATCTGAGTATGACTTTGGTTAGTCCAGATTTTGAAGGGATGAGCTTAATTGAAAGACATCAATTAGTATATAAAGCAGTTGATGAGTATATGCATGTTGAGATTCATGCCTTAACCATGAAAACCTTGACACCTCAAGAGTATAAAAATACTCAACAATAAATGAATTCTTTATTAATTGTTTTAGGTAATCAACTATTTGATAAAAAAAATCATCCAGACGATGTAACTAATATTTTTATGTNTGAAGATTTAACGCTTTGTACAAATGTTAAACACCACAAAAAGAAACTAGCCTTCTTTTTATCTACAATGAGAGAGTATAAAGATGAAATGACTAAATCTGGCTATAATGTATCCTACTATGATTTCAATAACCTTTTTGAAAAATCTATTTCATTTAAACTCTCAGAATGCATTAAAAGTATTAGACCTGAAAAAATTTATCTTTATGAGATTGAAGACAAGGATGTTGAATCTGTAATTTTAGACTTTCTTGACAGTCAATCTATCGACTATGAAATTCTTGATTCACCGATGTTTATGCATAGTAGATCATATTTTGAAAATTATCAACAAGGAAAACGAACACTATTATTAGAAAATTTCTATAGAAAATCTCGAAAAGAATTTAATATTTTAATGGAAGATAATAAACCCNTTGGCGGCCAATGGAATTTCGATGAACTTAACAGGAAAAAGATACCAAAAGGTTTAGAAATTCCTTCAAAAAAAACCTTTAAAAGCGATCATTTAAAAGCAGTTAATAAATTTGTTACTAAATCGTTTTCAGATCACCCCGGGGAAACTTCTGATNATTCTTGGATTCCACTTACTCGTAAAGATTCAATCAAATTTTTTCATGATTTTTTAACCATAAAATTTGAGTTATTTGGGCCATATGAAGATGCAATTTATCAAGATCATAATTTTTTATTTCATTCAGCAATTAGCCCACTACTTAATGTAGGATTATTAACACCAAATGATGTGATTAATGAAGCTATTAATTTTAGCAAAAAAAATAATACCTCCATCAATTCTGTTGAAGGTTTTGTACGTCAAATTATGGGTTGGAGAGAATTTATTAGAGGTGTTTATCAAACAAGGAGTCATAAACAGCTGGGTCATAATTTTTTTGATAATCAGAAAAAATTAACTGATGATTGGTATAAAGGCACCACAGGCATAGATCCACTTGACGACGCTATTAAACTCACTACAGAATATGGGTATACACATCATATAAACAGGTTAATGGTAATTTCAAATATTATGAATCTTTCAGGTATTCATCCGGATGAGATTTATAGATGGTTCCTTGAAATGTATATTGATGCATCAGAATGGGTAATGGTTCCAAATGTTTATGGCATGGGTACATTTGCAGATGGAGGTGTTNTCTCCACAAAACCATATATCTGCGGCTCAAGCTATATCATGCGCATGAGTAATTTTAAAAAAGGTCCATGGTGCGATATTGTTGATGGACTATACTGGTCATTTATTAAAAATAATTTAGACTACTTTAAAACTAATCCAAGATTAGCTGTCATGCCTAGAGCGCTTGAGAGGTTAAAACCGGAGAGAACTCAACTTATTTTTAGTGCTGCAGATAGATTTATTGAAGAAAAAACAAATTAGACTGAAATAAATATACTTATTTTGAAAGTGTTTTGTAAATATGGACAAAAATGATAGCTGCATTTACAAAGAGCAAACTCATGCTTTCTTGCACAATTGCATAAAACATCCATGATAAACAGCCGAACGTATTTATAACTCTCATCTTCCAACCATCCCAGAAAAAAGAAAGAATAACAAGAGTGGAGCCTACCCAACCAACTAATTCAATATTTTCAAACATCACTCAATGTCGCTGTAGTTTGGTAGTGGTGGAATACCTAAAGAAATCTCAAATAAATCACTTTCAAGAGTTGCTGTTTCAGACGANGGTGATTCAACAATACGTCCTATTTCCTGATTATCCTTACTAACAATCAGAGTCGGGACATATCGAATATCTCTACCTTCTTGCTCACCGCTAGGGCTGACTTTATCACGATCCAATGTAACAATTAAAACATTAGCCATATNGATACCCATTTCACTAAATATTTTCTCCATTCTAGGCACTTCTCTTCTACTATCTCCACACCAAGTACCAAGGAAAANTTCATAAGTGTATTGCCCTGGATNNCTTATAGCATTAGTTAATTCGGTATCGACTTGATAAGCATCCGATTCTACTTGGNACCACNCANCAAAAGGNTCTTGTTGCANTTCTTCTATTCCGATTGTACCTAAGAGCATAGGTTTTCCTGTTTTAGGATCTTCAAACATCCCTTCCGGGATGTCTGAAGAAGTAAGATTAAATAAGCCAAAAGATATCGCTANAAGAATAAGTATGATAATATTTATTCTTTTAGACCANCGAGGCTCAATTTCAATAAAGGATTTATTCTTTGTCATTNTAGTACTTAAATATTAGATAAGTACCTAGTATAGTGCAACATAAAGAAATTACAGAACCCTCNATACCGAAAGCTCCTCCAGAAATAATATCTGGTACATTTCCCGTATTTTCATGAGAAATCATTTTCCATGTNTCAACACCCATTCCACTGATTTCAAAGCCAAATAATCCTTGGAAAAAATTCCATCCAAAATGGAAAAATGTTGGTAGCCATAAGTTCTTAGTAAATGTATAGCTAATTCCGAGAATAAANCCTGCAGCAAATANCTCNGTCATTGGAACCCATGTACTCCAAACGCTTGGGTTTGAAGAATGCACTAATGCAAAGAAGACCGAAGAACCAGCTAATGCAATCCATCTATTATCTGTTTCATCCATCATGTTTTTTAAAAGATATCCTCTAAAAACAATCTCTTCATTAAATGCAGCTACAAATAGCATCATGCTTACCATAAACACTTCAGCTTTAAATCCAACTGATCCTGTTACCGTAATAGCGCCTAAAACCCATAAAATAAGGAATATTCCTCCAATAAATAGTAAAGCACCTCCTAGTCCAGCTAACATCTCTTTACCGCGATTTTCAGTGGATAATCCAATATTCATCAATGGCTCTCTGTTTATAACTGCCATCATAAACCAAATTGCACCAAAACTTGATATAATTCCAAGGACTGACATCACTAGCATCATCGGTGATCCAAAGCTCATTCCCNCTAGACCTTCTGCAAACGCTTCCACAGCAGCAGGATCTTCCATATTAACTCCNCTAGAAATCATTATTGCTACAANTCCAAAACCCTGTACGATTGCTTGAGCAAAAAACCATATTGGCATAAATAAAATTGNTCTAAGCCATCCGTTTTTAATTCTTGGTTCCATNNTTAACTCCTTTTTTGTTAATTAATNAAAATTACTTAATCGATTTTAAAAATTGANTCTAAGTCTTTGTCAAAGAAACGAACTATTTTGATTGTTAGCTTCAGTGAAGGGTCAAATCTACCCTTTTCAATAGAATTTATAGTTTGTCGACTAACACCTAAGTTTTCAGCAAGTTTTTGCTGACTAATTCTNTTTTCAGTTCTTAGCTTTTTAATATTATTTTTCATTANTNATAGAATTTTTTATAAAAATACATTTGACCAATTGCCGTTCCAATAACTGAGCATAAAAGATAATCCATAAANTGTGGTTGGTAATCAANGAAAATAGATAAATAACTTAAAAATAGACCAAAAATAACAAAACCCATAAAACCTGACATTAATGAAAAATCATGAAATCTTTTATATAACTCATCTTGATTTTCATACAATTCAAAAGAGTATTTTATTGTAAATATGCCAGNAATCAATGCAAGAGCTGGTAAAATATAGAAGAGATAAGGATGAAATATTTCCGACCACATTAAAAGGGATTGTTTATCCATAGAAAGCCCTATAAAAAAACCACAAAGGATGGCTGATAAAAAAACTTTTTTTGAAATATTTTTATCTTTTTTGCTTAATGAAGAATATTTAAACCATAATCCTTTATGTGTTATTTTAGTCATTATTTGTCCTTAATTTAGTTTAGCTNTTTATTTAATGTAAAGTAAGCTTTACATATGAAAATGTCAAGCTAGCTTAACTTATGAGGTAAAAAATGAAAAAAACTTTTATTATTTTTATTTTATTAATTCTATATAGTTGCAATCAGTCAAATGAAGGCTCATCGCTAAATATCGAAGAGAAATATAATATTTATATTAGCAAACTTTCGTACAAACAGATTGAAGAAAATTTATCTAAAGGTTTAAAACCGATTGCTATCAAAGATAACATTGACGTAAAAGGATTTGCAAATACTGCTGGTTCGTTAGCTCTTAAAGATAATTTTCCTTCAAATAATGCTTTTCTTATTCAACAGCTTATTGATAATGGATATTTTGTTATTGGGAAAACTAACTTATCTGAATGGGCAAACTTCCGCTCTTCATCCTCAACAAGTGGTTGGTCAAGCATGGGNGGTCAAACGATAAATCCTTATGGATCAATGCGCACGCCNTGTGGTTCAAGTTCTGGATCTGGAGTNGTAGTTGCAACNGGATTAATTGATGTAGCGATTGGAACCGAAACAAATGGATCTGTCAGCTGNCCTTCTTCCGTTAATGGTATTGTAGGAATTAAACCTACTGTTGGCCTAGTTAGTCGATCTGGTATTATTCCCATTTCACATACACAAGATACTGCAGGACCAATGGCAAGCTCTGTTGAAAAGGCTGCTGAAATATTAGAGATTATTGCAGGAAAAGATATACATGATCCTGCCACACTAAATATTCCTGAAGATTTTAATTTTGATTTTACGTCTGACTTAAATAAAGAATCATTAAAAGGAAAAAGATTTGGACTTCTTCCGACAGGATCAAATGATAAAGATGGTGAAAAAGCACTACAAAAAATAAGAG
>AQSA01000021.1 GCA_000402815.1 Candidatus Neomarinimicrobium atlanticum
CTATCATGGAGTCCTGCTTGGGCAATCAACCACGACGGTGGCGATGATGAAGCAATCGCAGCATATAGATTTTGGGTAAATGGTAGTTATGCTGCTATGGCGGGATATCCTCATATTACTGTTCCATTAGACTATATTGATGGACTTCCTATTGGAATGTCATTTATTGGAACGGCATGGTCCGATAAACAATTAATTGAGTATGCACACTCTTTTGAAGAGTTAAATAATTTTAATCCAAAACCAAAACTTTAATATGAATATTATTATAGAAAATATACTTATTGGTATAATCAGTTTTATGATTATTGGATTAATGTTTATTGTTTTGAGAGATTTGGGAAAAGCCTTCATTCAAAAAATTAAAAAATTATTTCAACAAGAAAATAATAAAAACTAAATATCTGCGGAGAGAGAGGGATTCGAACCCTCGATACAGTTTCCCGTATAACACCTTAGCAGGGTGCCGCTTTCAACCACTCAGCCACCTCTCCAATATGCGGAATTTACATTAAGAATACTATNAACTCGATAAAAAAGATACAAGTCGATCTTTCAATATATCTAAACCTGTATTACTTACTGATGAAATATCAATATACTCCTCTGAAAAATTCTTCCAATTTTCTAANTTTTTTGCTTCATCCATTGTATCTCGCTTTGTTCGCACTACTAATTTTGGTTTATCCATCAATGTCTTATTAAAACTGGATAGCTCATTTGATAATTTATCAAATACGTCTTGTGGGTTAGGCTCTAAAATATCTATCAAGAATAATAAAATTCTATTACGTTCTATATGTTTTAAAAACTGATGCCCCAATCCTTTACCTTGGCTTGCTCCCTCTATAAGCCCAGGAATATCAGCCATAACAAATGATTGGTATTCTCCATATTTTACAATCCCTAAGTGTGGTTGTAATGTTGTAAATGGATAGTCTGCAATTTTTGGCTTTGCAGTCGTCATTACGGATAATAAAGTAGATTTTCCCGCATTAGGCAAACCAACTAAACCTACATCTGCTAAAATTTTTAATTCTAGCTCTACGTGCAATTCTTCGCCAGAAATTCCTTCCTGAGCAAATCTTGGAGTTTGCTGAACAGAAGACTTAAAATTATAATTACCTCTACCTCCGATGCCACCCTGACATACAATATGATTCTCATTCTCTTTGACCATATCAATGACAATATTATTTGTATTTAGATCCTTAATAATGGTTCCACAAGGTACTTGAATAATAAGATCTTCTCCGGATTTACCTGTTCGCTTATTTGCACCACCAGATTTACCATTTTCAGCTTTATATAGACGACGATATCGAATATCTTGAAGTGTATGTAGATTAGGATTAGTTGAAAAAATAATATTTCCCCCTCTTCCACCATTGCCGCCACTAGGGCCGCCTTTATCTATGTATTTTTCTCTATGAAAAGCAACAATGCCTGCTCCGCCGTTTCCAGCTCGCAATCTTATTTTTGCATAATCAATAAACATAGCAAGAGCTTAGAAGTTGCTAATAATTTCGTCGCCAAATTCTGAACATTTTAATAAAGTTGCTCCATGCATTAAACGTTCAAAATCATATGTAACTCGCTTATTATAAATTGCCATTTCCAGTGCTCTTTCAATAAGAATAGCGGCTTCAGACCATCCCATATGTTCCAACATCATCACACCAGATAAAATTACAGACGAAGGATTTACTTTATCTAATCCAGCATATTTTGGAGCTGTTCCATGAGTTGCTTCAAAGATAGCATGACCAGACTTGTAATTAATATTTGCTCCAGGAGAAATACCTATACCGCCAACAGCTGCTGCTGCAGAATCTGATAAATAATCTCCATTTAAATTCATAGTAGCTATTACATCATATTCATCAGGTCTTAATAGAATTTGCTGTAAGAATGCATCCGCAATTACATCTTTAATAATAATCTTACCTTCTGATTCGGCTTGTGATTGCGCGGCATTGGCTGCATGGACATCTTTTTTCTCTTTAATTCTGTCATACTCCATCCATGTAAAAACTTTATCGCCATAATGAGCTTCGGCATGTTCATATGTCCATTTTTTAAAGAAACCTTCTGTAAATTTCATGATGTTTCCCTTGTGAACTATAGTAACAGATTTTCTGTTATGCTTAATTGCATATTGTAATGCAGAATCAAATAATCTTATTGAACCCTCTTTTGATATAGGTTTAATTCCAATAGAACTAGACTCTGGAAATCTAATTTTATGCCCCTCTCCTAATTCATTAAGNAAATCAATGACTTGTTTTGCCCCATCAGAGTCTTTTGGAAATTCTATTCCACTATATACATCTTCTGTATTTTCTCTAAATAAAACAAAATCAACCCTATAAGGGTCTATAATTGCTGCAGGAGCGCCTCGAAACCATCTTACTGGACGAACACAGGCATATAGATCTAATTCCTTCCTTAGGGTCACATTTAATGAGCGCATTCCACCGCCTACAGGAGTAGTCAATGGACCCTTAATTCCTACATAGTGCGACCTAAGAATATCAAGCGTTTCAGATGGAAGCCACTCTCCTGTTTTATCAAATGCCTTTTCTCCGCATAGCACTTCAAGCCATTCAATTTTTCTTGAACCTTCATATGAATGTTCAACCGCAGCATCAATTACTTTTTGTGCAGCATTCCAAATATCTGGTCCAATACCATCACCTTCAATAAATGGAATAATTGGATTGTTGCTTACTATTAATTTTTGGTCTTTATAATTTATTTTATCAGCCATTTTTCTCTTTCATTTTTTCATTTAATTTTTTTTCAATACTTTTTGGCACAAATTTAGATAGATCTGTATTATACTTTGCTAATTCTCTAATAATAGTGGAATTGAGATGAAGAAATTTCTCATTTGAAACCATCAAAATAGTAGAAATATCAGAATTTATCCCATGATTCACCATTGCCATTTGAAATTCTAGTTCAAAATCACTAACATGTCTTAGCCCTCTAATAATTGCGACAGCATCATGCTCTTTTGCGAATCTTATTACTAAATTTTTTGGATTAGAATGGACATAAACATTGTCTATATCATGAACACATTCTTCTATCATATCCATTCTTTCTTCATGTGAAAATAATGGATTCTTATGCAGATTATCGGAAATACAAATATGTACTTCATCAAACAGTTTTGCTGCTCTTTTTGTAATATCAATATGTCCATAATGAAGTGGGTCAAAAGTGCCTGGATATATTATTTTTTTCATACTTTCCAATATAGTAGTTGTGTATCTCCAAATTTACCACTTTTATAATATCCTGCAAGCGATTCATTCTTACTACATTCAAGCACAAAAATTCCTCCAGGATTTAGTTTTTTACAAGCCAAATCAATAAGTAAAGTAAGATCTCCAATACCGTATGGTGGATCAGCAAAAATAATATCATATTTATCACATTTCTTAAGAAATCTCAAAGAATCTCTTACAAGAAAATTAAAATTACTGTAAGGAATCGATTCTGCGCTCTTCCTAATTTGAATCATATGCTGTTTATTCATCTCTATAAAAGTGACATTGTCTGCTCCTCTACTACTAGCTTCAAATCCAATCATTCCAGACCCTGCATATAAATCTAAGAAATTTTTATTTTTAAGAGACTTAAGTGCATCAAAGAGACTTTTTCTAGCGATGGAAGTGGTTGGTCTATATGCGAATTTTCGACTCATACTAACTGATTGATTTTTAAATCTTCCAGATAGTATCTTCATGACCTCAAAGCTGTAATATATATATGGACTGAGCTATCTGTTTTTGTATATTGAATCTTTCTTAAAATTAGATTGTTATACTGCTTTATATTGTCAAGAATTTGCATTGATAAATCTATGCCTTCACATCTAATAACGACATTATCAGAGGCTATATTAAAAAATAAACCATCTGTTCGTTGAAATTGAATATTACTATCTATATTAGATATCAAGCTTAAAAAATTATCTATCTTTAAGGACNNATCAATTGAGGGATATGTAGATAATTTAATGGTATATCCCCCACCAATACCATCATTAGAATTAGTATCAATATTGATACGATTATCAAGAATATTTATACTCTGAATTTTACCTATAATATTAGAATTAGAAATTTCTGAAAATTCGTTTATAGCTACATATGAACTGCTTCGATATCTTTCTAATTGATTTGTAGGTATATTAGGTTTCTTGCTGACTACTTTTTCGACATTTACCAACGATTCGTTATACAAAAAATCAAAATCGCTTATTGATACCAATGTTAATACTATCAATCCTAGCGTTAATAATCCTGCAATAAAACTCTGCAAGTATTGAAATAAAGCTGAATGATCGCTCTTATCTAGTGCAACTCTTACTTTCTTATTGTATTCATTTTCTACAATCTGTATTCCAAATGGTTTAATGAAGTTTAATAGAGGGTATGAATCTTTTATAGTTTTTGCAAAAAAACTCAACTACTTTCATGTCGTTAAATATGATATATCTTAGGTTCGGATTTTTAAGATCTTTCTCTTTAGGTTTTATACTATCAGCTAATCCTAAAATCCTTTTAAATCCTTTGTTCTTTCCAGTAAAACTTACCTGGGAAAAAGAAAACCCTTTTTTTGAATAGTTAAAAATTGAATATATACGAGATGATTTAGTAACAGCATATTGAGTGCCTTTTATGCTTGAAAGAACGATACTTGATATAGGAACAAGATATTTAATATCTATTCCAAAATTATTAAAATTTAGTTTGATCTTTTCTCTCAAATAATGATTCATTCCGACTGAATGAAATATATTTTTTGAAGACTTTCTACTCTCTGATATTGAAAAATAGTTTCTAAATAGATCTTTCCATTTATTTTGTAATTCCTCCTTGACTATGGTGACAGAATCTGACTGATCTTTTTTAGATATCATACTCAAAGAATGTGAAAGTATTGAGTCGTCAATAGCGATAGCTGCTTGTTGATTTTCTAAATCTATCTTTTCGCCTAACTCGTCAAGGGCCTGAGCCATTACACTACTTAGTAGTTTGGAATTATTATCTATAGATATAAGATTATGATGAAATTTGACTTTTAACTCTAAGTTTACTGAATCACTTTCAGAGCTTTTTTTAAATACAGAAAGAGTATCGCTATGTACTATAAAGTATAGCAATCAACTAATTATCCCAACTTCTAGTTCCATCTATGATATAGCCATGACTTCTAGTCTTTAAAGCAAAGAATCCATATCTATTATCTCTGTAAGAACGAATCGGACTTGACACCCTAACAGAATTTGCTTCCTCATTTATTTCAATAATATAAGGTTCTCCGGTTAAAGGACATACAAGCTGAGATG
>AQSA01000022.1 GCA_000402815.1 Candidatus Neomarinimicrobium atlanticum
GTATAGTCATCATAAGGGATTGCAGAGGTATTGTCTACACGATCAGCTAGTACTTCAACTCCGCCTAACGCGACGGAAGATGATGCTAATGAAAAGCTTGCAGATGCGTTAGAATCTGAAACCTTTACAGTTGCACTTTCTGATGTATAACCCACTACACTAGCAGTTACTGTGTATGTACCATTAGGAACACTTACTGAGTAAGCACCACTTAACGTAGCAGCTGCACCCAATGCAGTTCCTTCAACCACAACATTTGCTCCTGGCAAAGCATTTCCGTCTGCGTCTGTAACAGACCCAGAGACGGTGCCTTGACCAAAGAGAGCGCTAGAAATCATTACAATTCCAAATAGCGCACCAAGAATCGTTCGATTCATGTTTAACTCCTTTTTCTCGGTTATCTTCATATATTAATATATTAACTTAAGAATACAAGCTATGTACTCTCCGCAAATTTGGCCTATTTATTGAAGAACCGCAACCATTAATTTACTATCAATACAACTCATTTTTTTTTAATGATATTATATCATAATTCAAGCGTAATTATTTTTTTTATCTTTCAGGCTATAATTGTGGTAATTTTAAGCCTAGTATTATGGAATTTTTAGACCTAAAAACACAACAAAAACGTATTCGTAAATCTCTAGAGAAAAGATTAAATACTATTCTAGATCATGGTGCCTATATCATGGGTCCAGAGGTACATGAATTAGAAGAAAAATTAGCAGATTATTGTGGAGTTAAGCATGCGATTTCATGTTCATCTGGAACAGACGCATTATTAATTCCGCTTATGGCATGGGGTATAGGCCCTGGCGATGCTGTCTTTACTACGCCATTTACTTATGTTGCAACGGCAGAAGTGATTGCTTTGCTTGGAGCTACCCCTGTTTTTGTTGATGTATATGATTCTACTTTTAATATAGACTGTGAAAAATTAGAAATTGCTATTCAAGAGACCATTAAAAACGGAGAGCTTAAGCCTAAAGCAATTATACCAGTAGATTTATTTGGAGTCCCTGCACGATATCGATTAATTGATAGTATAGCCAAAAAATATAGTCTAAAAGTCATTGAAGATGGAGCACAAAGTTTTGGTGCTTCAATTGGAGAAAAAAAAGTAGGCACTTTTGGAGATGTCGCTGCAACCTCATTTTATCCTGCTAAGCCTCTAGGTTGTTATGGAGATGGAGGTGCTATTTTTACTAATAATGATAGTTTGGCAGATCAATGTAAGGCAATCCGCATTCATGGAACCAGTTCAGATAAATACAATAGTGAAGTGATTGGATTGAATGGTCGATTAGATAGTATACAAGCAGCAGTCTTGTTAGAAAAGCTTACAATTTTTGATGAAGAGCTAGAAATGCGAAATAAGGTAAATGATAATTATAGAAAATATTTGAATAATGCACAGTATATACCAGAAAACTATCACTCTGCACACGCATTATTTTCTATTACCTTAGGTTCACATAAAAAAAGAGAAGAATTAGTAGCTAAGTTGAAAAATAATAATATCCCGAACGTTATATATTATAAATACCCTATTCATTTGATGAAGGGATTTAGTTATTTAGGCTACAAGAGTGGAGATTTTCCTATTTCAGAAAATTTATCACGAACCATTATTAGTTTACCTATGCATCCATATTTAAAATCTGAAGACATTGATTTAATAATTAAAGTTTTGCGAGAAAAATAATCTTCGTCTACAACCTTTTTATCGTTGTAATTACACTTCTTAGATAGAAACTAAAACATGTAAGTAATACCCAAACCAATTGCTACATCATCAATATTATTGATAATAAAAGCGCTTAAATCCAAGTCTTCTGATAAAGATCGCTCTAGTTCAACTCTATATCTAGTAATATCATGGATATTAATTTTTCGATGCATTTTTATTTTGTATTGATATAAATGATATTTTCCTTGTGATGCTAAGTATAATACTTGTGATGAAGTAAAATTTAAGTGGTCAATAAAAGGGTTACCCAGTGTAAAATTTTTATAGCTCCATCCCCGACTATAGGTCTCATGAAAATAGTATTTATCTTCAACATAGGGTGGATCGATATTATAGTTTGAGGTATTCATATATTCAATGATTGTAGTGTTGTCTTTAATATAGTTTTGCAATTCAACACCCCAAAGACCATCTGTCTGGTTTGCAAACCTAAGTCCACTAGTATCCTCAAATATGTGTTGATAATATAATATTAACATTTTATCATCATATTTTTTTTGAAAAGAAAAATCCCAAATTCCTAGATGATTTCCAAGGGCATTTAAATGGGTCGAAGGAACATTTTCGCCATAATCTTCAAGTTTTCTATCTGCTGAAATAAATACCCTTAAAAAATCATCAAAGTCGGAAGGTTGATTGCCTTTTTCTAAAGTAGATCCTCCCCACATCGCTTCATGAACAAAACCTATACTAAATTGAGAATTATTATTTTTGACATTTAAATAAAGAAATTTTTCATGAAGAAAAGGAGCTTTATTGTAGAATTCATTTTTATCAAAAATACCGTGGGCTATGCCAAAATTAAAGTCAATTTTTTTATTAATATTTTTAGAGCCAACTAAGCCAATCTTTGGCATTGCTTGGGCATTGTTGCTTATTAGCATAGAACCCGAACTAAGCTCATCATTTAAATAAATACTAAAGTCTCTATAGTATCGACCAACTCTTAGATATGTATTGCTAGAAAATTGATGTTTTATAAAAGATTCATTTATATATAATTTTTGATCATTTTTTTTACCTAAATCATAATAAATACTGGCTTGATATATAGTTTTTTTATTTTTTAATTTAAATTCAGTTTGTAAATCATAGCTGCTAGGTACTATTCCAAAGTTGTTTTTTTCTAACCACCAATAGTTTTGATTTATTGGATTTTTTGAAATTTTTATATCTAATTCTTTTTCTTGACCAGATAAAGAATTGCATAAAAATACTATTATTAAGTAGCATATAAATGATTGATTTATTTTTAAAATGAGTGCCATCTCTAACTTTATTCGAAGAGTATTTACATGTGTTTATAAAATCACATTACAAATATTAACCTTATTTTCCCATGGATAATTTTATTAATTTAGTTCTTTAAAAAAAAAGAATAACATTTATATGCTACAAAACGAAAATAATAAAATACTAATTGAAAAGAAGATAAATATATTAACATTCGATATCGAAGAGTGGTTTCATTTATTAGATAACAAATCGACAAAATCTCCTAGTGATTGGAGTAAGTATGAGTATAGGTTAGAGTCTAATATGGATTATATTTTTAATCTTTTAATAGACAATAAATTGAAAGCATCTTTTTTTTGTCTTGGTTGGGTGGCAAGAAAATTTCCAAATATAGTAAAAAAAATAGACAAGCTAGGTTTTGATATTGGAAGTCATTCAGATTTGCATCAATTAGTTTATGAGCAAAGTAGGTCAGAATTTAGAGATGATTTAAGTAAGTCTATTCATAGTATTGAAGATTTAATTGGGAAAAAAATAAAAATGTATAGATCCCCTGGGTTTTCTTTAACGAATTCATCTGAATGGGTTTTTGAAGAACTAATATCTCAAGGAATAGAAATTGATTGCAGTCTTTCTTCAGTTAAAACTTTTAATGGCGGATTTACAAATTTTGATTGCTTTAAGCCTTCTATTATTAAAAGTAAAAGTGGAGAGTTAAAAGAATTTCCAATTAATACTTATAATTTTTTGGGCAAAAGAATAATCTTTTCTGGAGGAGGATACTTTAGATTTTTCCCTTATTATATGATTAAACATATGTCTAAGAAAAGCAAGTATATGATGACTTATTATCATCCAAGAGACTTTGATACAGACCAACCGATCATTTCAGATTTATCTTTATTTAGAAAATTTAGAGCTTATTATGGTATCGACGGATGTTATGATAAGTTAGATCGGCTAGTAAAAGAATTTGATTTCTTGAGCATAACTCAAGCCGATAAAGCTATAAATTGGGATATAGTAGAAAGATTAGAAATATAATGAATCATAAAATACAAATTGGAATTGTTGGACAGGGGTACGTTGGCAGAGCGGTTTCAATAGACAGAGATAGGTAAGCTATAAATCATCACAGTCTATCCAAGTTAAATGCCAATTCTTTTCATTATAAAGAAAATCCGAGCCAAATTTATTACTAAGATTTTTAATAATTAGTGAAAATTTAAAAGGAGTAACAAAAAATCCTGCAGAAAATAAATTATATTTTTTATGTATACTAGCATTACACATCAGTACTATTAAATCATCCAAACTTTCCTTGCATAATTGGTTAATACCTATTTTGACTAAATTTTTATGTTTTTCTAAAAATGCGATATCAACTATTCCGGTACAATTAAAGCCAAACTTTTTAATTGATCTTGAAACTATATAGCCAATTACTAATTTATTCAATTTTACTATACTAATTTTATAAACACTTGTGGGGGCAGATAATCTCCAGCACATAAATTGGGCTGATTTATCTAAATAGATAGGATTTTCTTTTGAGATTTGGTTAGTAAGATTTTTATAGTCATTTGATTGAAAAAAATTATCAATACCTACATTAACGATTGATACATTTTTTTTCTGATAATTAATATTAAATGGAATAAAAATTATCTTTAATATCAAGTCAAATATTGGAGAAAGAAAGCTCAGCTTAATTTTTTTTAAAATTGATTTTATAGATTTTATTTTAACATAAAAGGGTAGCAAAAAAGCTATATCCCAACCTGCATTCAGATGTCCAGGAATAACCTCTTTTCTTATAGGAAAACCCGTTGTGAAGTCCAAGCCACCTTCTTTCAACTTAGAGGTAGAATGGCTACCAAGTTTTGTGAATATACCTTTGCCGCGCGATTTTTCACCCGTCATTACATCGCAAACCATACCAACTTTCATTATACCTTCATTAGAATGATACTGATACGGCAAAGCTGCATAATAACCTACTAATTCAGAATTAAGTATCGCTGAAAATTCGAATGATGAGTGATAGTTTTTATGTTTCCAATAATAATGTTCTAAACTTGAGATAGGCGAGCTTACATTTTCTGGAAAACATTCATTAAAAAGCCTTCTCTGCTCTTTAAGAGATGTACCTGAATCAAAATTTTTATACTTAACATCCATTATGTTCCAGAAAATAAATTTATTTCATTTTCATTTATTTCATTTTCATTTAAAATATCCAAAACAGTTTTAATAATTTCTTCTTTACTGCATAGACGTTTATATGTTGAATTTTTAATAATATCTTTTCGGATTGCATCGGGAACTTTTTTAATCATACCTAATTCAGAATAGCCTAAATGGATTAATGTAGAGCTTATATTATACTTCATATTTTCTACATTAATTGCTTTTGATAGCCCGCTTAAAGCTGACTTAGATGTAATATAAGCAGAACTACCAAAAATAGGCTTAGATGTAACTATTGATCCAAAATGAACTATTTTTCCAAAACAATTTTCTCTCATAATCGGTAGAACGGCTTTTATGATATTAAATCCACCTATAATATTGATATCAATTACTTTTTTCCATTCAGAGATATTGCTTTTGTGAATAGGAGATACATCCGTAATACCTACACAATTAATAATTTTTAATTGTGTGTTTTTTAACTTCATAGATGATATAAAATTGTTTACTTGCTCAAAATCTGTTATATCCAATTTAATTAAATCCAAATTAGTAGTATTTGAATTGCAAGTACCAATACATGAAATTTTTTGACTTAAAAAATAAGAATAAAGAGCTTGCCCAACTCCACCAGATGCACCAAAAATAATAATCATTGAATTGATAGGTAGCTTACCAACGTAATATGGAAGCTCCCCAGGTCCATCCTGATCCAACGCCAATCATTAGAACTATATCTCCACGTTTGATTTTATTTTTTTGATTTGCTTCATCCATCACTAAGGGTATTGTAGCTCCTGCTGTATTGGCATAGTGTTCCATATTTGTATGAAATTTTTCCCAAGGTATACCAGAAAGTTCTGATATTTTTTTTAAAACTCCCCAAGATGGTTGGTGTGGTAATACATGATCAATATCACTTACCGTAAGATTAGTTTCATCTAAACATTCACGAATAGCTTTAGGTAAAACTTTGGTACCTGTATCATATACTGCTCTTCCATTCATGCGAAAAGTATGTAAATTTTGATCAATAATTTCATGCGAAATAGGATTTTCAGATCCACCACCTGGTACAGTAAAGTTTTCCCAACCTTTTCCATCCGCATACAGCTTTTGAGTTAAAATTTCTGATTCATCGTTTGATTTTTCTAAGATTGCTGCTCCCGCACCATCACCAAAAAAGATACAATCTCTTCTTTTCCAATCAGTAATCATTGAAAATTTTTCCGCTCCAACAACTATTGCATTGTCAATAAATCCTGAATGAATTAGCGAAGCGGCAATTGTTTGAGCATATATATATCCTGAGCATACTGCGCTAATATCAAAAGCAGGTGTTTTAATTTCCCCCAACTTACCCTGTAATATCGCAGCTGTAGAGGGTGAAGATCTGTCCGGCGTAGCAGTGGCTACAATAATTAAATCAATGTCTTCAACATTCATCTTAGCATTTTTAAGGGCATTTTGACAAGCTTTTAACGCCAAATCACTTGTACACTCATTTTTATCAGCTATATGTCGAGTCTTGATTCCAAGAGTATCATATATCCAGACTGGATCAGTATCAACGGTCTTGGCAATTTCTTCATTTGTCAAAATTCTTTTTGGAGTATATGAACCCGTTGCTTTGATACGAACTTTATAAGACATGATAAATCTATTTTAAGGATATTTTTTTAAATTCACTCATATAATCTTGATAAATTTTTTGAGGATTAAACCTTGGATCGTACCAATTATTTATATCTTTTAAAAAAGACTGATCTGTATTATGAATAATTTTAATTAGCTGTTTTTTTTCAGAAAAATAACTAGCAAAATCTTTTGCAACCTCCATATTATATTTATTATTATGGCACGCTATATTACCCAGACAAGAGGCTAAAGCTTCAATTAATGATGGATTAGTACCACCTACGCTATGACCGTGAATATATAGTAAAGCATTTTTTCTTAGACTATTCAAAATATCTTGGTTATAAATGCCGTCAGTAAAAAAAATATTATAAGTTGGATTATTATATCTCTCTAACTTTCTCAAATAAAAGACAGTATCTGTTTTGCCTACAATAATTAACTGTTTTTTTGACTTACTTTCTATAAAAGCATCACAAATAACTTTTAAATTATTCTCTGGTTCTAGTCTGGCAATAACTAAAATATAATCATCATTTAATTTTATATTTTTTGAATTAAATAACCTTTTTACATCTTTGTCGTTAGCAAAAGAAATTGAAGGATGTTGATAGGGTATATATACATACTTTTTAGTAAAAAACTTACCAAAATCAGATTTTAAACTTTCAGAATCTACAATAATTTTATTTGCAAAAAGTAGGGCAGGGAAGTACATCGTTCTAATTAGGAATCTTTGAAATTTTGACCATCTTTCTCTTTCCCATTCACAGCCATCTGGATTTATGATTAATTTTTTACCAAAGATTCTTGGCATAAATGATAAAAAAGAAATTGACACACCACAACAAAAAATAACATCACATTTTATAAGTGATTTAAAAATAGACTCAATATAATAAATCATTCCCTGAGATTTTCTGCTCTTCAGAATCACATAATCATAATTTGAATTATTATATTCAACCTGCTGATTTTTTTCTCCAAAAATTGTAAAGTGTAAATTACTTTTCTGATTATGCTGTTCAACTAGAAGCTCTACAAACCTTTCAAAACCACCATAATTATTTGGTATTCCTCTTGTCCCAATTATCCCTACTTTTATTTTATTTTCATTCACATAAAAAAATATTAAAAATAATTTATTTAACCTAATTATATCACTAGCTTAAAGTTGCAAATGATTATTCAATTTATCAAAACATGAAAATCAAAAACCTTTTCTTAGTATTTCTATATTTATTAATAACATTAAACATGTTAATTCAAGATGCTTTCTTACAGAGCGAATTGTTTTTTATAATTTCTCTCTTCAGTTTATTAATTTTTTTCTTAATCAATAAATCCAGTTTACGTAGCGATTTATCTAAAGTTTATCCATTGCTATTTGTAGCGTTTATTGGTTTATTATTTTCTTCGCAAAATGAGTCGAGTTTTATTATGCGAGATTTCTACTACTATACTAACCATATAGTAATTTTTCTTTTTGGTGCATCTATGGCAAAAAAAATCTCTTTAAATATATTTTTTCGTTATTATGTAATGTTGAGCATTTTCTTATTAATAATCTTTTTACTAAAATTAATTTACTTGAATATTTCATCCTATGAATATTTAAGTGAATTTTCTTATACCGCAGCTTATGCTTCGTTGTTTCCTATATGTTTTGCAATCATTTTTTTGTCTAGGCATTATAAATTCCAATTTTTATCACCATATTATTATTATTTCTTAGCTTTAATTCTACTTCAAATTTATTTTTTAGATTCAAGAACATCCGTTGTTTCGACAATAGTTTTGGTTTTGGTGGGATTAAATACTGTTAATTCCACATCATTTAAGTCTATCACAAAAAACTTATTAATTTTTTTAACAATATTTTTACTAAGCTATATAATAATTTTGTTTACAAATACTCCAATGGTCGAAAGATTTTATAGTTCATTCGACGAGTTAAATCCTTTTACAGCCTATAATAACCTTTCTGATATTAATCGTAATTGGAGAGGATTTGAGGGCTATGTTTCTTTACTTGATTTTTGGAACAGCGGACTTATTAATAAAATTTTTGGCAATGGTTTCGGTAAAGAAATATACCTGGGTTTTGAAATTCTTTTGGGTGAAAGCGTACATGATAAAATTTATGTTTTTCATAATGGGTATGTAAACTTGCTTATAAAAACTGGGATATTAGGATTAATTATATACTTATATTACTTCATATTAAATTTTTTCAGATATAATAAAAATTTAAAAACTTTAAATGTGGAATTGAGACTAATAAGATCTTTAATTTGTGGAATTTCTATACTAATTCTATTTATTACATTTTCTGTAGCAGGGTTAATGAATCTTAGTATTTTCCCTGTAATGTTTACGTATGGGTTTTTAATAAAGAAGGAATCAATTTTAACTAATAGCTTTTAATGTTTATGAATCAACATAATACAAATATTAATATTATAATTGTTAATTATAATACTTGGAAGGACACTATTGAGTGTATTGACAGTATTCAATCAAGTTTATATAAAAAAATAAGTATTTTTATTATTGATAATAATTCTTCAGATAATTCTGTAAAAAATATACAAGACTGGGTTTCTTCAAATAAAAACTTCCATTTAATAAATTCAAATCAATATGAAATTGAAAATGATTTTCAAAAAATTAATACAAACTTAAAACAAATTCCATTAACGATATATTCTTCAAGCGAAAATTTAGGATTTGCAAAAGCAAACAATATATACTTACAAAAATTTATTAAAAAAGATAAAAATGAGTTTATTTTAATGCTTAACCCCGATACTACTTTATACCCTAATACTCTTAGTGAGTTGGTGCAATCGCATAATAATAAAGATCTTGAAATAGTGGGATTGAGGATAAATGAATATACTTCAAATCAATTAATAACAATTGGTGGTTATAACTATTTTAGTTTAACTGGATCTATTACACAAAACTTGCTTTCTGGCAACAAAAAATTGAGTTATATACATGGTGGAGCAGTTTTTCTAAACTCGCCAACTCTTAGAAAAGCTGGTATGTTACCAACAGATTATTTTTTGTACTTTGAGGATAATGACTGGTGCTATAATGCTATCAAGAAAAATATAAACCTAACTATCTGTAATACTGCAATTTGTAAAGACAAAGTTGGTACTTCAATAGGTCGTGGATTTTTAGCTCAATATTATTATACTTTCAATGTTCTTTTGTTTACAAAAAAATTTTTCATTAAAAATTTAGTTTTTGTTTCCCTGTTCCAAGTTTTAAGATTTATTTATTTCTTAATACTTAAACGTAATACAAATGCTGCAATTGGAATTTTAAATGGATTAAAAGATTTTATTTTATATGGAAAAAGAAAAATTAAAGTTAACTAAAAAAATTTTTATCGATGGCCATTCGTTTGATACGCAGTTTCAAGGTACAACTTCGTATTTAATTGGACTGTATTCCGAATTATTAAAAAATCACCAAGATATTGAATTGTACATAGGAGCAAAAACCCCTCATAAGGCCAAGAAATTTTTTGAAAATTTTAGTAATGTTTTTTTTATTAAATATAAATCAAGCTCAAGTTTGACTAGAATTTTCTTTGAGATACCCAAAATTATTAATCAAAACAAATTCGATTATGCTCATTTTCAGTATATCATTCCTTTTCGAAGAAAAAAAGATTGTAAATATTTAGTAACGATACATGATATTCTTTTTGAAGATTTTAAAGAATATTTTCCTTTTTTCTACAGGATGATAAGGAAAGTTTTTTTTAAATATTCTGCATTAAATGCAGATAAGATATTTACTGTTTCTGAATACTCTAAATCGCGCCTAGTTGAATTGTATAATATTAAAAGTGATAAAATTTTTATTACACATAACGGAATTAATGAACATTTTCTCAACTTCAAAACTGGTAAAAAAGAATCTTCAGATTATATTTTTGAAAAGTATGGTATTAAAAAGTATCTTTTGTATGTGAGTAGAATTGAACCAAGGAAAAACCATTTAGAACTGGCTAACCTGCTACTTAAAAATAATTTTAATGATAATTTTAATTTAGTTTTTATTGGGTCTAATTCATTAAATCCTAATTTTCATAAAAAAATAAATGAATTGAATCAAAACAAGAATCGTTTTCTTTTTTGGCTAGAAGGAATAGATACTAAAGATTTGCTACATTTTTATAATGCAAGTGAAGCATTCATATTTCCTTCTGTTGCGGAGGGGTTTGGAATACCTCCATTAGAGGCAGGTATCTTAAATATACCTGTTTTGTGTTCAAATTCTACCGCAATGAGTGATTTTGATTTTTTTGAACCCTATTTTTTTGACCCTTTTAATCAAAAAGAGTTTGAATCTAAATTAATAGAATTCATTAAAAACCATAAAAATGTTGATACAAATTCAATTAAAAATAGTATTATAAAAAAATATAGTTGGAAGAAAAGTAGTTATGTTTTTTTTCATCAATTATCATAAATTAACCCTATGAAAGGTATTATTTTAGCAGGAGGGTCAGGGACACGACTTTATCCACTAACAAAATCTATTTCAAAGCAAATTATTCCTATCTACGATAAACCAATGATCTATTATCCGTTATCAGTATTACTAAATGCTGGCATTAAAGAAATTTTAATTATTTCTACTCCAAACGATATCAATACTTATAAAACATTACTTGGAGATGGTTCAAAAATAGGGGTAAAAATATATTATAAAATTCAACCTTCACCAGACGGCTTAGCACAAGCATTTATTATTGGCGAGGAATTCATCGGTAATGATAGTGTATGCCTTGTTCTTGGAGACAATGTTTTTTATGGAAAATCTTTTGAAAATAAGCTTCAATCTGTAGCAGATTATGTTGACAAGAATGATAAATCAGTAGTATTTGGATATAAGGTAAGCGATCCTGCAAGATACGGTGTAATCGAATTTGATAACGGCAATAAAGTTATTTCTATAGAAGAAAAACCAAGTAAGCCTAAATCCAATTTTGCTGTTGTTGGATTATATTTTTATACAAATGAAGTAGTAAAGATAGCAAAAACTATTAAACCATCAAAAAGAGGGGAGCTCGAAATTACATCTGTTAATGAAGAGTTTTTAAATCTTCAAAAACTACATGTAAATATTCTTGATAATGATACAACATGGTTAGATACTGGTACGTTCAACTCTCTCCTTGAGGCGTCACAATTTGTCAAAACAATACAAAAAAGAAATTCAGAAATGGTTGCTTGTATTGAGGAAATAGCATTTAAGAAAGATTTTATTACTTCTGAAAAACTATTAGAGACAGCGGATGAATATAGTAATAATGAATATGGTAAATACTTGAAAAAACTGTTGATTTCTAAGTGACGTATTCGCGCCTAGAAATCTCAGATGTAATATTATGTGAACCAAAAGTATTTGGAGATAATCGAGGTTATTTTACAGAATCATTCAATAAAAAATCATTTGATGATTTTCTCGGTAAGTCTGTTAATTTTTTACAAGATAATGAATCACAATCATCGAAAGGAGTTTTTCGAGGCCTTCACTATCAAATTGATCCTTATGCACAAGCTAAGCTTGTCAGAGTTATTTCTGGGTCTGTTATAGATTTCATAGTTGATATTAGAAAAAATTCACAAACTTTTAAAAAACATCTAGCAATAAAACTTTCGGATAAAAATAAAAAACAAATCTATATACCGAAAGGATTTGCTCACGGTTTCTTAGCACTTGAGGATAATACAATTTTTTCTTACAAGGTAGATAATGGTTACAGCTCTAATCATGATAGGGGAATTAATATTAATGACCCATCAATAAAGATTGAACTCAAAGAGTATTTTTCTGAAGAGATTTTATTATCTAAAAAAGATCAATCATCATTATTTCTGGAATCACAAAAAGATATCTTTTGAAAGGAGATTTGATTTGAAAAAAACAATTTTAATTACAGGCGGAGCTGGATTCATAGGTTCAAATTTTGTTCCATATTTTTTAGATAAATATTCACAATACAAAATCATAAACTTAGACTTATTGACTTATGCTGGAGATTTAAGCAATTTAATTGAATGCAAAGAAAACAATAGATATAGTTTTATTGCTGGAGATATATGTGATAAAGAATTGGTTCGCTCTATTTTTTTAGAAAATGAAATTCATGGCGTAATACATTTTGCTGCCGAATCTCATGTTGATAATTCTATAAAAACACCTGATTTATTTATCAAAACTAACATTATAGGTACTTTCAATTTACTTAATACCGCCTATAATACTTGGATGAAGAAGCCCAATATTTTTAATGCTGAATATAAAGATAGTATATTTCATCATATTTCTACTGATGAAGTTTATGGAAGTTTATCAGATACCGGACTTTTCAAAGAAGATACTCCATATGCACCAAATTCTCCTTATTCTGCAGCAAAAGCATCAAGCGATATGATAGTAAGAAGTTATCATGAGACATATGGAATGAATACTGTGATTACAAATTGTTCTAATAATTATGGCCCAAAACAACATGTCGAGAAGCTTATACCTACAATTATCAGCAATGCTTTATCTGGGAAAAAAATACCGATATATGGTGATGGCAAAAATATTCGCGACTGGCTATATGTCCTTGATCATTGTAAAGGAATTGATTTAGTTTATCATAATGGTAGAAAGGGCAATGTTTACAATATCGGAGGTAAGAATGAAAAAACTAATCTTGATGTTGTGAAAAAAATCTGTTCAATACTTGATAATAAAGTTCCTGCAAAATATCCATATAGCGATTTAATCACTTTTGTTGAAGATAGAGCTGGACATGACAGAAGGTATGCTATAGATGCCTCAAAAATTGAGAAAGAACTTGGTTGGAAAGCTGAAGAAAACTTTCATTCAGGTATTGAAAAAACAGTTGACTGGTATATTAAAAAATTAAACTATTAAGATGAAAAATATTACACCATTTTCACATACAATCAACAAAAAAAATAGAGGCGAACTTTTAAATCAAAAACCTTTTCTACTTTGGATGACAGGCTTAAGTGCAAGCGGAAAATCAACTATTGCTGATTTACTTGAAAAAAAGTTAAATAGTTTAGGGTATTGTACATACACCCTTGATGGTGATAATATAAGAGATGGTCTGAATAGTGACTTGTCATTCTCAAATGAAGATAGAGTTGAAAACATAAGGAGAATTGGAGAAGTTGGAGCTTTGTTTGTTGATGCGGGACTAATTACAATTTGTGCTTTTATATCACCTTTCGAGGAAGACAGATTGATGGTTAGAAGCTTATTAAGTGAAAATGAGTTTTTTGAAGTCTATATTGACACTCCAATTGCAATTTGCGAAGAAAGAGACCCTAAGGGTATCTACAAAAAAGCAAGGTCGGGAGAAATTAGAGATTTTACAGGGATAGATTCGCCTTATGAGTCTCCTAAGAATCCTGATATTCATATAGAAACACATAAATTTTCACCAGAAGAGGCAGTTGATATCATTGCATCTTATTTAGTTAAAAAAAAGTTAATTGAAAAAGGATAATAATATATGAAATATTCAATGTTTATAGGTAGATGGCAACCTTGGCATGATGGACACAGATGGTTAATTGATCAAAGACTTACATTAGGTAAGAAGGTATTAATTTGTGTTAGAGAAGTAAGCGAAGATGACTCAAATCCCTACAATCCCATAGAAGTTAAAAAAAATATTGAGAATGAATTGTGTGATTTAATTGCTTTAGGAAAAGTAAAAGTCATTATTATACCAGACATTGAATCAATAAATTATGGCAGAGGTGTGGGTTATGATATTATAGAACATAAACCGCCAAAAAAAATCTCTAAAATATCTGCAACTAAAATTAGAGAAAAATTAATCAAAGGAAAGAATGAGGGGTAAATGTTTAAGCAATTTAAAATTGGTATTGTAGGACAAGGTTTTGTTGGTACGGCTACAAGAAAAGGATTGGAAAATTATTATGAAGATATTTATACATATGATAAATACAACTCTATAAATAGTAACTCAATCGACTTAGAAGATTTATGCCAAAAATCAGAAATAATCTTTATTTGTTTGCCCACACCGATGACAAAAGAGGGAGAATGTTTCACAGGAATAGTTGAAGATACAATAAAAAAAATTGATTCATTTGCAAACTCTAACAGTAAAAAAATTGCTATAATAAAATCAACGATTCCTCCAGGGACTACTCAAACAATTAATAAAGCAACAAAGAATATTAAAGTCATTTTTAATCCAGAATTTTTAACAGAAGCAAATTCTATTGATGATTTTAAAAATCAAGATAGAATTATTTTAGGAGGAGAAGAAAAAGAGGCTCTAGAGGTTGTTTCTACAATGTATAGTCAAGTATTTAAAAAAATACCAATTATTAAAACCAATTCAACTACTGCAGAAATGGTTAAGTACACTACAAATACTTTTCTTTCTACAAAAGTATCTTTTGCAAATGAAATAAAAATTATTTGTGATAACATAGATATTGATTATAGCAATCTTATTAATATTGTCACTCTAGATAAAAGATTGGGTGATTCGCATTGGAAAGTTCCTGGTCCTGACGGAAAAATGGGTTTTGGGGGGAGTTGTTTCCCAAAAGATTTACAAGCTTTAATTTATTTTGCTAATAAGATTCAATGTAATCCACTTCTTTTAAATGCTGTTTGGGAAAAAAATCTCTTAGTTAGACCGGAAAAAGATTGGGAAAAATTGAAAGGCCGTGCTGTTTTTGATGGCACTGATGTATGAATGAACAATAAAATTAATCAAAAAAAAATTATAGTAACAGGAGGAGCAGGTTTTGTTGGTTCCAATCTTTGTGAAAGACTGTTAAATGAAGACAATATTGTTTATTGTATTGATAATTTCTCTACTGGATTTAAAGAAAATATTCAACATTTAATGAGCGATAGAAATTTTCATTTTCTTGAACATGATATTACTAATACAATTCCATTAGAGTTTGAAGGATTGGACGAAATTTATAACTTGGCTTGCCCTGCATCACCCGTTCAATATCAAAATTTGTCAATTGAAACTTTAAAGGTTTGCACATATGGGCTATTTAATATAATTGACCTTGCAATGCATTATAATAGTAAAATTTTACATACATCTACTAGCGAAGTTTATGGAGATCCATTAATTCATCCTCAAAATGAAAGCTACTGGGGGAATGTTAATTCTTTTGGGCCTAGAGCTTGTTATGATGAAGGAAAAAGATGTGCTGAAGCAATATTATATGAATATAAGACAAAACATAATCTAGACATTAGAATAATTAGGATTTTTAATACATATGGACCAAAAATGGATGAGCAAGATGGTAGAGTAGTATCAAATTTCATTATCCAGGCACTTAATAATTTAGATATTACAATTCATGGTGCTGGGTCTCAGACAAGAAGCTTCCAATATATCGACGATTTAGTTGATGGTATGTTATTGATAATGAAAAATAAGGAAAAAATTGATACCCCTATAAATCTGGGCAATCCCAATGAAATGTCTATAAAAAATCTTTCAAAGACTATATTAGAACTAATACCTGAATCAAAAAGTAAAATTATTTTCCAAGAACAATCAATTGATGATCCAAAGAGAAGACTGCCAGATATTGCTCTAGCTGAAAAATTTTTGCAATGGAAACCTAAAGTTGAGTTAAAAAAAGGCTTAAAAGAAACAATACAATATTTTCGGGACATAAAAAAATGAATGGACTATCAATAATTTATAGAGCGTATCCCAATATCTCTAAAAAGCCTATAATCAATTTTCCTGATAAATTATCAATGATAGATTTCTCTATTAAATCTTTAAAAGATGCACTGAAAGATATTGATTTCGAGTTTATTTTTATAAGCGATAATTGCACTAATCAACAAATTGAAAAAGTAGAAAATATTATTAAGCCAGTAGCGAGCAATTTTTTAGTTAAAAAATTTGATGGTATAGGAAATCAAGAAAGTTTTAAAGAGCAATTAAATTGTGTTAAAAATGTGTCATATGACTACATTTTGCTTTTAGAAGATGATTATTATATTGGTAAAAATGACATAAAAATTAATTTGGATTTACTATCTAATACTGATATAGACTATTCTACTTTTTATTATTCATACGATTCAAGTAGCTCAACAGGTGGGATGTATCTTAAGAAGAATTATTTCGAAAATTGCGAGGTTACACTTCTTCCTTCAACTACACTAACATTTTTTGCTAAAAAAAATATACTAATTAAAGATATTAATTATTTTTATGAATTTTCAAAAGGAGCACACGACTCTTCGATTTGGTTAAAAATAACCGGTAATTTTTTATGGTTTTTACCAAAAATATTTAAGCCACTTTTTTACAAAAATATCAAATTATATTTTTCAATCATAAAAAGGTATTTTATCTATATGTTTAAGCATAATAGAAGACAGCGAACACTTGCTTATATAGGATTTGGAGATTCAACACATTTGGAATCAGATGGGTTGTTTAATCTTTTTTCTTTAAAAGAAAAAATTAACCAAAAATATATAGATTTTGCAAAAAGATAATTATTTAAAACCCTCCTCTAGTTTTATTGCATCCCTTACTAGTTATGTGGGGCTCAGTTCCATTCCTATTATTATAATCTATTTAATTAATTTTTATATTTTGGGACAATCTGATATGAATAATATATCAGGTTTTTATCCTACATTAGCCCTTTTTTCTTTAGCGCTGGAGTTTGGATTACCTTCTTTAATGGTTGCTTCTAGGTTAGATTCAAGATTTATATTATATGCGTTTTTTAGAAAAACATTTCATTTATTTTATCTATTAATAATCATCCTAATCTTTTTAGGATCATGCTATATATTTAAAGTCAATTTCTTAGATAATTTGTTATTATTCTTCATTTTTGTTATCTATGGATATTTTGGTCTAGCATGCTCAATTGCAAAAGGAATTTACGATAGATCTAAAAGTATTAAGAAAGGCTTGTTATTAAGGTATGTAACAAGTATTAGTGCTGCCATAGGTTTTTATCTTTCTATATCAGGGTTTGGTGATTATATAGCTCTAGTTTTTGTTTCCTTGTCTCGTTTTCCCTATGTGTTTGTTGCTATTAACTTACTTAATCGATTTAAGACAATAAGGATAGAAAAAAAGAATGTTGATCTTGCATTTAGTCGTATTAAAAGCATGTTTACAGCCACTGTGATGACTTTTTCTTCTGATTTTTTATATAGAATTTATGCTTCGTTCATTTTTAGCGTTCCAGAGATCATATTTTATTCGTTTGCAGCAGAGATTGCGACAAAAATGTCAGGATTTTTATTTCAATCAATCCAACCATTTTATTTTCAACTAATGAAATTTTTTTCAAGATATTTTTTATTTACTTCTACACTAATGTTTTTTATACCACTTTTAAATAATAGCTATATCAGTATTATTGGAGTTTCTAGTGCTTTATTTATCACTGCTTTGTTGTTACAAAAATTAATAGAGTTGAATCTATTCCAATTCAGAATATACTTCTCTTTTTTACAATTTATTATTTTTGCATTAACCGTAACGTTAGGTCAATATTTTAATTGGGATTATTCTGTAATAGATTTTTGGTTAATATCACAAATTTTTAGCATCTACTGCGTTTCATCGTTTATATTTTATAATGAAAAAAATTAATTAAATATTTCATTTTTTTAAAAAAATAGCTTATAATGGCTTGATGTCGGGATTTTACCGCTAGTTGCTCCGACCGTAAAAAATATGCTAAATCGGTAGTAAAGTTAATTAATACTTTAAAAAGCATATGAAAAAATGGTTAATAACTGTCTTAGTGTTAACGAACACTATTATTGCTCAAGTTACCTTGAGCGATATTAATAAGTTAGGTAATACGCAATTAGATCTAATTAGAGAAGAGCTTAATCCTACCTCTGATTCAAATTCTGTTACTGTAATAGAAGAGGAAATTTATAATGAAACTTCAAAGGATAATTTAGTTCAAATTGAAGGTTCAGACGAACTAGATCCAATTTATTTTGGGTACAATTTCTTTAATAAAAATATTAATTTTTTTGATAATATTCCTACTCCGTCAAACTATAAATTGGGTCCTGGAGATGAAATTATATTATCTTTATGGGGAAAAACTAATCTAAGAAAAAGTTTAACCATCAGTAATGAAGGATTAATTTATTATGAAAATCTCGGCTTCATTAGTTTGTCTAATTTAACCTTGCAAGAAGCAGAATTGGTTTTAAAGAATGAGCTATCTAAGATTTATTCAACTTTAACAGATAATAAAGATCAAACTGATTTAATGTTAGAGCTCGGTAGTCTAAAATCAATAAATGTGTACTTTACTGGTCAAGTTGATAGTCCTGGAATTCATATTATTCATCCATTCTCAAATATAATGACAGCAATTGTTCAAGCTGGCGGAATAAAAAAAGAAGGTTCTCTAAGAAAAATACAATTAATTCGTAATAATAAAGTTATAGAAACTATAGATTTTTATAATTTTTTTATAAGGGGAGTTAATAATTTTTCTGATATAAAAATAATTGATGGAGATGTAATTTATATCCCAGTATTAAAAAATCGTATTGAAGTTTCTGGAGAAATAAGTAGGCCAGGTTATTATGAAGTTTTAAACGATGAGAATATAGCTGACCTGATACATTTTTCAGCTGGTTTCACAGCTTATGCATCATCAACTCTTATTTTAACTCAAATTATTCCAATTGAGGAAAGATTTTCTGATGATAATGCAAAAACTAGCACTATCATAAATTTTAACAATAAAGAATCAATAACTTTAAATAATGGTGACACAATAAATGTACCAACTATTCCAACAGTTGATTTAGAGGTAACTGTTTATGGTAGAGTAAAGTCTCCTGGAACGTATCCTGGTATCAATACTAGTCTAAAAAATATCCTAGATATCGCAGGAGGTTTTGATGATCCAATATTTAGGCAAACTATTCGCGAAGATGAAATTATTATTTTAAGACAAGATAGGAATCAATTTTATAGTAAAGAGTTGAAAGTTTCTTATCAAGATGCAGATCAATTTAAATTAGAGACAAATGATAAAATATTTATTTATGAAAATATAAATTATAGAAATAGTTTTACTTATCGTATTGAAGGAGAAGTTTATAAACCAGGAACTTATCCAATTAACTCAAACAAAATAACTGTAGGTGAAGCATTAGCATTAGCTGGAGGCTTAACAGAACTATCTTCAGAAAGAAATCTTAGTGTAAAACAAGAGTTCACATCACTTGATGACGTAGGAAATGAAATTATCACTTCAGAGACTGTTAATAATATCTCCTTAGATTTTGAAATCGGAATTAATTCGGTAATTATAGCATCTCCATTTGAGAATGTTGTTAGAGTAGAAGGGAATGTTTACAATCCGGGTCTTGTCACTTTTACTAAAGGATATAAATACCCAAGATATATTGAGCTTGCTGGTGGATATAAGTCAGATACCTTGAAAAACAAAACCTATATTAAAAGAGCAAATGGTAATATAGAAAAAGTTAATGGATATTTTATAAGCAGAGGAAAGAATGTCTATCCAGGAGATACAATTGTTGTGCCCGCAAATCCAAACCCTGGCAATTTTGATATAACTTCCTTTATATCAGACTTATCAACAACACTAGCTAACATAGCAGCTATACTTCTTATAGTAGACAGTAACAACAAGTAGGTAAAATAAAAATCGTGTATAAACCAATTATTAGTAACGAAAAAGTAGATATTGATAATCTTATTTTTTTTATAAAAAGAAATTTAAAAAAGTCCTTCAAACTATCTTTTTTCGTTGTCTCGCTTCTAGTAATATATTTTTTTACGAAAACACCTTCTTACAGTGCTAAAGTTTCTTTTTATACCAACTATGAATCAAAAAATACTTCATCGCTTTCATCCTCTGTATTTGATAGCTTTTCTTTGAGTGATACAAATTTAGAATTTTCTGTTAGTGACTATATTCAATCAGAAGATTTTTTACTAAAAGTAGTGGAAAAGAATTACTTAATAGAAGGGGAAAAGAAAACATTAAGTGATTATTGGGGAACAGGATACAATAATTTTTTTATTTTAAATCCTATAAAATTATTAAGCCAAATAAATCAATACTTTATGCTTAATCAAAATCTTTCTATTAAAGAGAAGAAAATCTACTATGCAAAAAAAATACTTTCAAGCAGGTTGTCACTAGCTGAGAATAGAGAATCTAAATTATATACTATTACTCTAAGTGTTAGAAAAGATCCTTTTTTAGCAGAGGAGATTGTTGGTCATATTTATAATTCAATCATAGAGTACTCAAATGAGGTTGTAAATATTAAAGCAATAGAAAAAAGTTTGTTTATTGAACAGCGTATTGTTGAAGCAAAAGAAGACTTAGAAAAAGCTGAAAATGAAATGCTTGTTTTTTTAGAAAATAATATAAAAATAAATTCACCATTTCTAGCTTTAGAAAGAGAAAGAATTCAGAGAAATATTACTCTTTATAGTCAAGTATACCGCAATTTATCTGACCAACTAGAGCTTTCTAAGATTGATGAGAAAGATAATACCTCTTCTATTTTTCTACTAGATACTCCACAGATGTCTAATTCCAAAGCAGGCTTTAGTTTAATTGATTTCATTTTTATTGCATTATTATTTTCTTTTATTTCAGTATTTTCTTATGAAGCTTATAGAAATAGAAATCATCTTTTTATAATTAGCGTATAATTCAAATTATATTATAAAGAATAAACTAGGGCCCATAGCTCAATTGGTTAGAGCAACGGACTCATAATCCGCAGGTTCGGGGTTCAAGTCCCTGTGGGCCCACAAATGAGCAGTCATTCATATATATCGAATCCAAAAAATGATGATATTTTTATTAATATCAATGGAGAATTGTTTAATAGAAGTGAGGCAAAAATTTCTGTTTTTGATAGTGGATTTTTATTGGGAGATGGTGTTTGGGAAGGAATTAGATTACATCAATCAAAACTAGTATTTATAGAAGATCATCTAGATAGGCTGTATGCAAGCGCAAGAGGTATTTCATTGGATATTCCTCAATCAAAAGAAGACATTATTAATGAAATCAATAAGGTTTTAGATAGAAATAAAATGGATGATAATATACATATTCGTTTAGTTGTATCTAGAGGAGATAAGATTACTCCATATCAGAATCCTAATGCAAATATAGGGCCAGTTAATTTGGTGATTATTCCTGAATATAAGCAAACAGACCCAAATACATACATAAAGGGTATAAATATTGGAAGAGTCCCTAATGTTAGGCCTAATGATAGCATACTAAGCCCTCATTACAATACTCTTAGCAAACTGAATTGTATTTTAGCCAGCATAGAGGCAAATAAGTGTGGATATGATGAAGGAATAATGAACGATATGAACGGCAATATTAGTACATGCAATTCTACCAATCTATTTTTTATTAAAAATAATAGAGTTTTAACTTCTACGGGAGAATATTGTTTAAATGGGATTACAAGAGGAAAAGCTATTTTAGTATGTAATCAAAATAATATAGCATGTTCTGAGACTAATTTTACATTCGAAGATATTAAAAACTGTAATGAAGCTTTTGTAACAGGTACATTTGCAGGGATTATTCCTGTATCACAATTAGAAGGCAAAAAACTGGAATCGACTAATTCTGATTCTTTAGTGAATAAAATTAGAGCCTTATACAATCAAGAAATTGAAAACTATATAGGCTAATATGAGGATTGCTTGTTGGTCAGGACCAAGAAATATATCTACCGCGTTGATGAGATCTTGGTCATCTAGAAGAGATTCATTTGTTTCGGATGAACCTTTTTATGCTTACTATCTTAAACAGCAGCAATTAAAACATCCAATGTATAAAGAAATTATTCAACATTACCCTAATACATATGATGATGTCGTTACAAGTCTGACCTCTGAAATACCCAATGATAAAGAACATTGGTATCAGAAACATATGGCACACCACTTAATTGATTTGAACAATATCAGTTGGATTAAAAATTTTGAAAACTGTATTCTAATTCGTCATCCTAAAGATGTAATAAACTCTTATATTAAAAAAAATACTCTCAATCATGTAGATGAACTTGGATATCCCCAGCAATATAAGATCATGAGGTATTTAGATAGTATTGGTAAAAAATTTATTGTGATTGACTCAAATATTTTACTTAATGATCCTGCAAAAATATTATCGCGGTGGTGTAGCAGTGTTGATTTAGAATTTGATATTTCTATGTTGAATTGGAACAAAGGGAATCATCCTCAAGATGGTATTTGGTGGAAGCATTGGTATGATAATGTGATTACCACAACCCATTTTCAGAAATTTTCAGCAACTCAAAGTGAGTTAGATAAAAAATATCAATCAATTTATGATGAAGCATTAGATTATTATAACAAATTGTATTATTTTGCAGAACGATGAATTTATTATTAAAGCTATGGAATCAACCTAACTGGATAAAATGGATAGTATATTTTGCTACTGCTTATATACTATTTGTAATCAAAGAGGCTTTTGCTATTGTTCTATGGTTTTTATTTTGTATTCTATTGTACTATATTATTTTTGCTAAGAATATGTTCCAATCAACCACCTATTATGAAAAAAAAATATAAAATAATTATCTTTATGGTAATTGGCTATGCAGTCATTGCGCTAGTAGCTAATTATCAGCTCAATTCGATTACAAATGAATCTAGGCCTCATGGCTCTCAGACAGATACACCTGAATTAACGCGCAATAACTATTTAATGGGATTTTTAAATGAATATCGCAGTTCATATGATGTAACCTATTATGATATCAACATAGATTTTAATATTGAACAAAAATCAATTGATGGATTTGTAACCATTAAAGCAAAAAGTCTTGATGATATTGATACTCTGCAAGTAGATCTAGCTAAAAATTTAAATATTAAGAAAATTACTCATCAAAACAGTTCTGTAGAATATAGTCGAGAAGAAGATGCTGTCATGATATTCTTTAATAACACTATAGATAAAGATACATTATTTGATTTCACAGTGCATTATAATGGAATACCTCAAAGCGCTGATAATCCACCTTGGTCAGGAGGATTCACATGGTCTAAAGATAAGAACGATAGAGATTGGGTAGCGGTTTCTTGTGAAGGAGAAGGTGCAAGAATTTGGTGGCCTAATAAAGATCATATATCTGAAGAACCTGATAGTGTTAGAATGGCTTTCACTGTACCGTCTGATTTAATGAGCATTGCTAATGGCCAATTAAGAAGTGTAGTAGAAAAAGAAGATGACAAAACTACCTATGAATGGTTTGTTAACAATCCGATTAACAATTATAATATCTCTGTTCAAATCGGAAACTATGTTGCTGTTCAAGATACATTTATAAAAGAAAACACAATACATTATATGAATCATTATGTTTTAGACTATAATAAAGAAGTTGCACAAAACTATTTCCCACAGTCAAAAGAAGTCATTCGGTTTTATGAAAAATATTTTGGAGACTACCAATGGTGGGATGATGGATATAAACTAATTGAAGCTCCATATCTAGGAATGGAACATCAGTCAGCTGTAACCTATGGCAACGGATTTAGTATCTATAATGGCGTTAGAAGCGACAGTTGGGCTATGTATGGAGTAATTGATCCACTCATTATACATGAGAGTGGGCATGAATGGTTTGGAAATAGTGTAACAGCAATTGACCCAACACATATTTGGATTCATGAAGGATTACAAGTTTATTCTGAAGCATTATACTTTGAAGATAAATTCAATAGTTATCCAGTAGGTGTTGATTACTTAAAAAGTATTAAATCAAGGATTCAAAATAAAATTCCTATTGTAGGTCCAGAAGATGAAAATTATTGGGCTTTAAATGGTGACACTTATATGAAAGGTGCTTGGGTAATGCATACTTTGAGGAGCGCTATAAATGATGACTCTGTTTGGTTTGCAATTTTAAAAGAATTTATGGTGGAAAATGCAAAAGGGCATGTTAGTACAGAAGATTTCTTTTCAAAAGTAAGAGAAAAGACTGGTATTGATTATACATATTTTTCAGAGCAATATTTTTATACTCCAAATCAACCTGAGTTAGAATACTATCAAACAGATTCTAATTTTTATTATAAATGGAACAATGCTAATGATAATTTTGTTATGCCAATGGATTTACTAGTAAATGGGATTGAACAAAGAGTTTTACCTAAAAAAGAATTCCAATCATTTGATATAAAAAAACATTCAACTATTGAAGTGATGGATTGGAAATTTTATATAAAGCCGATTCAAAAATAATAATATCAAACGGTATAGTATATTATGACCTATAAAGACTTTTCAACAATATCACAAAGTATATGCCCAACTAAGATATGTATTTCTTGAATACGTTGCGTGCTATTAGTAGCAATGTTTATATTAATATCAGAATATTTGTTCAGCATACCTCCATCATTTCCCGTTAAAGAGATTACCTTAAGTTTATTTAAATGAGCAAATTGTGCAGCTTTTACAATATTAGAAGAATTTCCACTTGTTGATAGCCCAATCAAAATATCTCCAGATATGCTCAATGCTTCTAATTGTCGAACAAATACGTTATCAAATGAATCATCATTAGACCAAGCTGTAATAAATGCCGTATCAACATTTAGACATATAGATTTAAAAGGCTTAATTTTTTTTTGGTACATTCCCCCTACAAGCTCCGCAGAAAGATGATTGGCTTGAGATGCACTTCCTCCATTGCCACACCAAAATATTGTTTTTCCTTTATTGATAGCATTTAAAACAATATTAGAAGCTGAATTAATTAGATCTTTATCAACAAGCTGTAAAACTTCAGAATGATTTTGTATAGAGTTGTTTATTAGATCTTTCATCTATTTAGCTTAATATAATTATTAATCTCATCAATAGTAACAGTTGCAGTGCCAAGCTTACTGACAACAATTCCAGCTGCAGTATTAGCAATTTTAGCAGATAATTCGATATCTTTAGTTTTAGCGTAAGCTATAGATAGAGCAGCAATTGCGGTATCTCCCGCTCCTGTGACATCTGTATTTTCAACCGAATGAGCTGCAATATGTTTTACAAAATTATTTTTTCCTACAATAGTCATACCTTTAGAACCTTTTTTTGCAATTACATAATTAAAATTATATTTTCCAATGAGTTCGTTGCAAGCGTTTACAATCGATTGATCATTTTGAATTTTAATTTTAGTAGCCCTCTGCAATTCATGAAGATTGGGAGTGATGATATGCGCTTTTTCATATTTAGAAAAATCATCTTTTTTAGGATCTACTATCACAATATTTGTATCAATATCTGCATTTTTTATTACGCCTTTATTATAATCTGATAATATACAAGCATGATAATTTTGAAGATTTTTAGATAGAAAACTAGGTATTGAGTCTATTATTTTTTCTGTATCTAGCCTAGCAACTTGTTTTCCATTAGAATAAATCCTTTGTTTTAACGTAGTAGGATAATTTTTAATTATTTCTATACCATTTATATCTATGCCCTTATTTTTTAAAAGTAAAAGCAATCTTTCCCCCCAAATATCATCTCCTACAACTCCTAAACATGTTACATCTGCGCCCATAGCGCGCAGATTCATAGCAACATTTCCTGCACCTCCGGGTATTGAGTATTCTTTGTTTGGCGTTACTACTGGAACAGGCGCTTCTGGAGAAATTCTATTTGATGTACCTATGATATAGTGGTCAATCATGAAATCTCCAATCAATAAGACTTTAATATCTGAAAAATCTAAATTCATTGTGATTTGCCCTGATTAAGCACGAGAGCTTGTTTTTCTTTTAATTCAGTTTCATTAATTAAATATTTTTTTTCTACCGTATCTAATTTTTGACTCAATGTATATACTAATGGAACACCAGTAGGAATATTTACTGATGTAATTTGTTCAGCTGATAATTTATCTAAAATTTTAATAATAGCTCTTAAAGAATTGCTATGTGCTACGATAAGATGGTTACCACCCATTTTAGTAATATGGTTTACATATTTCCCCCAAAATGGCTGTAGTCGATCAATTACATCTTTTAAGCTTTCTCCAACTGGAAGTTCACCTTCAATATTTTTGAACTTGCTGTTTAATTTTGGATGACGTTGATCATTAATTTCTAGTGATGGAGGAGAGATATCATAGCTTCTTCGCCATATATGCACCTGATCTTCACCATATTTTTTAGCGGTTTCAGACTTATTTAATCCTTCTAGTGCTCCATAATGTCTTTCATTTAAACGCCAATCACATTGAATATTTTCTTTAGGAAAATTAATAATATCAGTTACAATATCTGTAGTCTCAATAGCCCTATTTAATATGGAGGTATAAACACTTCCTATTTTAATATTCATTTTATATAATTTCTCACCAGAGAAAGTCGCTTCTTCAATTCCTTTATTAGTGAGAGATACATCTTTCCATCCAGTGAATCTATTTTCTAAATTCCATTGACTCTCACCATGTCTTAATAGAATTAATTTAATCATACTAATGTTTTATTTCCGTTCTTAATAATACTACCTTAATAGTCATTATTAAAATTTTTATATCAAGTAAAAAACTTTTATTTAGCATATAGTAGTGATCCAGTTCAACTTTTTTTTCGAATGAATTTAAATCCCTTCCATTTACTTGAGCCCATCCAGTAATGCCAGGAACTAATTGATCTACGCCTTTTTCTTCTCTCATTTTTTTTACCATTTCTTCATTTTTTATCATAGATGGTCGAGGGCCAATAAATTTCATATCACCCTTAATAATATTTAAGAGTTGAGGAAGTTCATCTATACTAAATTTTCTTAAAAATTTACCACTTTTTAATATATAATTTTTTGCATTTTCAAATTCTTCGGTTGGTATTTCAGGCGAATGATTTTTCATTGTTCGAAATTTATAAAAGCTAAATTCTTTGTGATTTTTACCATATTTTTTTTGTATATATATAATTGGGAAGCCATCATTTATGATTATTATTAACGATACTAGCCAAAATATTGGTTGTAGTAGTATTAACATAAATAAAGCTATTAATTTTTGAATCATAAGAAATAAATTTTAACGATGTATTTTCGATTTAAAAAGTATATTTTAAACTAGTAAAATAAATTTATTATAAAGGAAAATTATAAAACATGAGTTTAATAAAAAAAACATTATTAAGATTAATTTTTTCATCATCCTTGTTAACTATTATTTATCAATTTTTTTTTAGAGCTCCTGCCAGTATTTTTAATATTTTTAATTTTTATAAGAGTGATAAAAGAATTCTTCAAGAATTTTATTTGAACCACAAAATACATACTGATAATAATATAAAATCTCTTGATTTGGGTTGTGGTCCAAATCCTTCTAATCCATTTCTTTCAGATTCTTTATCAGGCTTAGATTTATATGAAGACCTTAACAGGAGTATATATAAATGCAATCTAGGTTTTGATAGAATTCCTTTTGAGGATAACAGTTTCGAGTATATTACTGCATTTGATTTAATTGAACATATTCCAAGACATTCTTATGATGGGAATAAGCATCTTACACCATTTATTTTTCTAATGAATGAAATACATAGAGTACTAAAAAAAGATGGTGTTTTTTTATCTTTTACACCAGTTTATCCTTTTCTTGGATCTTTTCAAGATCCGACTCATAACAACATAATTACTTTTGATACCTATGAATATTATTTTTCAGAAAATAAGCATACCATAGCTTCACATTATGGAATTGAAACTAATTTTAAGATAAGAAGCCAAAAGCTTTTCAGAGAGCATTTAATATCAGTGTTACAAAAAAAATAAATTAGAGCTTTCTAATCCACAAAGAACCAGGTTGAGAATCCTTATATTTTTTTAAAATAGGAAACTTGCTGGATATTAAATCCCAATTATTATTTTTTAAATAATTTAGAGAACCGATTATCTCAAAATCTGTATTATACATTAAAAAAGCTTCAACTAAATATTGCTCATTCCACAATACATGATTATTAATCCAGTACTTAGGATAGTTTTTTGGTGTAAAAATATCATGAATATGAATTATTACTCCCGAATTTAATGAAGGTAAAATATTCTGAATTTCGTATAAAACATCTCCTTCAGGTCTAATAATATGGGACGAATCAATAAAAAGAATATCATTTTTTTGAAGCTTATTAAAGTAACTAATTTCAACGTCTTCAATTTTTTTCTTTAAAATATTTACAGGTAATTTTTCAATTAACTTATACTCATATGGTTCGATACAGGACAACTCACAATTATAATCTTTGTTATTATCTTTGTTTTTTTGAATAGCATTTAAAACCATTCTTGTTGAATGGCCCGATCCAATTTCAATAATTGATTGAGGTTTTAATTTTCTAATAATAGAGTAAAGAAACTCCGAATCTCCCATTTCAAAAGATTTATTATTGTAAAAAAAATCTATTTCATTTTCTTTTGATAGAGAAAAATTAATCAATTCATTTTCATAATCGAATGAAGATAGTAGCTTAATCTGAGTTTCAACGTTTAAGTTTAGACCATGAATATTCCTATCTTCTTCATATTTTTTTGAGAGATGTTTTTTAGGATTAATCAAAGGCTCATAATAATGGTCATGTATAGGTAGCAACCCAATCTTATTAAAAATAGATTTACTAATAATCATTCTATTTATACCAATTCTTCTAATTAGCTTAAGCCAAAATGTAGATAAAATTGTTAATGGAAATAGTATCAAATCCATGAACTGCAATGATATAATTAGCAACCTTTTCATTTATTAGCTATTCTAATATCTATATTCATCTTTCTTAAATGGACCCTCAACCTTAACACCAATATAGTCTGCTTGATCTTTTGTTAAGACCGTTAAATCAGCATCAAGATGTTTCAAGTGTAATCTAGCAACTTCTTCATCTAGCTCTTTAGGTAAGTTGTATAATTTAACTTCAGGCTTTTCTTTCGCTAAAAATAGCTGCGCTAGTACTTGATTTGCAAACGATGTCGACATAACAAAACTTGCATGCCCTGTAGCACACCCTAAATTTACTAATCTACCTTCTGCTAGAAGAAATATTTGTTTTCCATCAGGAAAAGTATATCTATCATACTGAGGTTTAATTTGTTCTCTTTTAGCATCTGAATCATTTAGAGCATCTACTTGAATTTCATTATCAAAGTGACCAATATTACAAACAATAGCTTGATCTCTCATTTTTCTCATATCTTCAAGAGTAATAATATCTTTGTTTCCTGTAGTTGTCACAAATAGATGTCCTTTATCTAGAACGCTCTCAAGAGTTTTGACTTCGTATCCCTCCATCGCTGCCTGTAAGGCGCATATAGGGTCTATTTCTGTAACAATTACTTTACAACCATATGATTTCATAGATTGAGCACAACCTTTACCAACATCTCCATATCCACATACTACAACAGTCTTACCAGCCAACATAACTTCAGTAGAACGTTTAATACCATCTGCTAGTGATTCACGACAACCATAAAGGTTATCAAATTTGGATTTAGTTGCCGAGTCATTTACATTAAAGGCAGAAAAAAGAAGCTTTTTCTCTTGTTCCATTTGTACTAAACGAGCAACACCAGTAGTTGTTTCTTCTGAAACTCCAATAATATCTGGAACTATATTATGCCAATGATTTCCATTTAGCTTGTGTACTTTTCTGATAAGTTTTTCTACTACTAGTTCTTCAGGGTTGGTTGTAGTTATTTCAGGGTAATTTCCATGTTCGTTAAAATAATTTTCTAATTCATATCCTTTATGGATAAGAAGAGTGGCATCTCCACCGTCGTCAACAATTAAGTTTGGTCCTAAATTACCATCAAAAGTAAGAGCTTGTAATGTGCACTCCCAATACTCTTCTAATGTTTCACCTTTCCATGCATACACCGGTGTACCAGTTTTTGCAATAGCAGCTGCCGCTTCATCTTGTGTTGAAAAAATATTACAACTTGCCCATCTTACATCAGCGCCTAAGTCTTTCAATGTTTCAATTAAAATCGCAGTTTCTGTAGTCATATGTAAAGATCCAGTTAATCTAAATCCTGCTAAAGGCTGTTTATCTGCATGTTGTTTTCTTAAAGACATTAATCCTGGCATTTCTTTTTCAGAAATATCAATTTGATATCTACCTAGTTTAGATAGGCTCATATCTTTAACCTTATTAGGTAAAATTTCTACTACGTTGTTCATACTTTCTCCAGCATTTTTAATTACTTTTTTAATTATAACACTATTATCGCTATTCAAATTTGCTACTCTCATCTTTATCCCTTATTTAACTTCACTTAATTGGTCATTAATATATCAGATAAATCTGTTTTTTCCCAAGTAAAATTAAGGCCACTTCTTCCAAAGTGTCCATATGCCGCAGTATCTTGGTAAATAGGTCTTTTAAGTTGTAGTGCATTAATCAGATTCTTTGGTCTTAAATCAAAGTGTTTTCTGACTAACGATTCAAGTTCTTTAGCAGGCATATCGCTTGTTCCAAAAGTGTCTATACTTATAGACGTTGGTTCCGCTACTCCTATAGCATATGAAACTTGAATTTCACAATAATCAGCTAATCCTGCTGCAACGATATTTTTAGCAACATATCTTGATGCATAGGCAGCAGATCTGTCTACTTTCGATGGATCTTTTCCAGAAAAAGCTCCACCACCATGTCTAGCCATTCCACCATAGGTATCAACTATAATTTTTCTTCCAGTTAGACCACAATCACCCACAGGCCCACCAATAACAAAATTTCCAGTTGGATTGATAAAGATTTTTGTTTCAGATGTAATCCAATTACTAGGAACTATAGGTGTAATGATGTGTTTAAATACCTCATCATAAATTTCTTTATGAGATATACCTTCATCATGTTGAGTAGATAGTACTATAGCAGAAAGCCCTTTAATTGTTTTTCCATTATCACCATACTCAACACTAACTTGACTTTTTGCATCAGGTCTCAGCCATGGAAGTAAACCACTTTTTCTTACTTCGGATTGTTTTTTTACTAGTTTATGAGAAAGATCAATTGGAGCTGGCATTAAAGACTCTGTTTCTTTGCATGCATAACCAAACATTAATCCTTGATCTCCAGCACCTTGGTTTAGATCTTCACCTTCACCTTCATTTACACCTTGAGCAATATCAGGAGATTGTTTTGTAATATGGTTCTCAAATTTACAAGTACTTCCATTAAAACCTAATACATCATCATTATAACCAATTTCATTTATTACATTCCTTACAACACTTTCTAAGTCTGGATTCCCTTTTGATGTAATCTCTCCAGCGATAACAACTAAGTTATTTTTTACTAATGTTTCACAAGCGACACGACTTTCTGGATCTTCTTTTAAGTATGCATCTAATACAGCATCAGACACTTGATCGCATACTTTGTCTGGATGTCCTTCTGATACTGATTCTGAGGTAAAGATATAGTCTTTCATTTTATTTCTCCTATTTATGTAAATGATTTAATATGTTTAACATACAGGATGTATCATTCATTAAATAATAATGTATGATTGGTACACCTGCATTAATTAATTCTTCAGATTGTTTTATAGCCCACCGAGTTCCTATTTCTTGAATATGCTCAATATCTTCTTTTGCTTCACCATGTAATTCATTTGGTAATTCAATATTAAATAGCTTTGGTAGGATATCAATCTGCCTTGGTTTATCTAATATTTTAAGTCCTGGAATAATTGGAATAGTAATATTTTCTTTTTTACATCTTTCGACAAATGCAAAATACTTACTATTATCGAAAAACATTTGAGTTACAGCATAAGATGCGCCTGCTGCAATTTTTTGCTTTAACAAATCAATTTCTTGATCAAAATCATTGGAAAAAGCATGTTTTTCTGGATAACATCCAACACCAACACACATATCAATTATAGAAGAGTTAGCAATTTCATGTAAATAATTGCCTTGAGATAGATTTTTAACCTGATGTATTAAATCGAGTGAGTTGTTATTAATACTTTTTCCTTCGTGAATAATTTTCTTAGGATTGCCGTCTCCACTAATAGCTAATATATTTTTAATACCAAGGAAACTTAATTCTATTAATGCATCTTCTGTTTCTTCTTTAGTAAATCCATTACATACTAGATGAGCTACAGTATCAATATTAAATCGATTTTGTATAATTCCACATATACTAATTGTACCAGGTCTTTTCCTCTTTAAAACAGTTTTGCCATTCTGAAATTTTTGCGCAGAAGATGAATGACTTGTTACATCAATAAATGGAGGATTAAATTTTTTTAAATCTTCAATCATATCTATAATAATTTGTATCCCTTTCCCGCGAAGGGGAGGAATTATCTCATAGCTAAATTGAGTATTATTTGAGTTATTTATGTGTTCAATTACTTTCATAAATCAATAACCTGTGGGAAAATTTTAATTAATCGTTCTTTTTCCATTTTTTTTCTATCAGCATAATCTATTAATTGTTCTTCATCAATTCTAGATATACCAAAATATCTTGAATCTGGATGAGAAAAATACCAACCACTAACAGAAGATGCTGGATAAACTGCATATGATTCTGTCAATTTTAATTTAGAATTATTTGCAATATCTAGTAAGTCAAAAAGCGCAAGTTTTTCACTATGATCTGGACAGGAAGGATATCCTGGCGCCGGTCTAATACCAACATATTTTTCTTTGATTAGATCTTTATTATTTAAGCATTCATTTTTGGAATAACCCCATAATTCGGTTCTAACTTTTTCATGCATTTTTTCTGCTAGAGCCTCAGCAATTCTATCGCCCAATACTTTAATCATAATACTTTTGTAGTCATCATTGTTATCAGCAAAATCTTGTCCTATTTTTTCTACATTAAATCCTGCTGTGACCGCAAATCCACCAATCCAATCTTTTTTTCCAGAATCAATAGGCGCAATAAAGTCAGATAAGCAATAATTGGGTTTTTTCCCTCTTTTTGCTATTTGTTGTCTCAAATTATATAAGTTTAGTTGTTTGTTGTGTAAAATAATATCATCTCCAGATGAGTTAGCAGGGAAGAAGCCTATTGTAGCTTTAGCATCAAACCATTTTTCTTTTATTGCTTGATCTAAGAGGGCTGTTCCGTCATCAAACAGCTTTTGGGCTTCATTTTTAGTTTTATCATTTTCAAGCACCTTAGGGTAGCGGCTATTAAATCCCCATGCATTAAAGAAAGGAGTCCAATCAATATAGTCAACTATTTCTTCGGCTGGGATATTATCATAATACTTAACACCTTCAAATGTAGGTTTAGTAGGATTATAGTTATCCCAATCACATATAAATTTATTTTTTCTGGCTTCTTCTAGACTGATTAATTTGGTAGCCTTATTATTATTGTAGGAATCTTTCAGCTTTTCATACTCTTCATTAATCTCATTTTTAAAAACAGATTTTTTTTCACTCATTAATTTCTGTGATACAGATACGCTTTTTGATGCATCATGTACATGTATAATCCCACTACTATATTCAGGGTTAATTTTTATAGCAGTATGTTTTTTTGAAGTAGTAGCCCCGCCAATAAGAACAGGGATATCGAATTTTTGATTTTCCATTTCTTTTGCTACATCAATCATTTCGTCTAAGGAAGGAGTAATTAATCCACTTAAACCAATCATATCAACCTTTTCTTTTTTTGCGGTATCAAGAATGATATTAGCAGGTACCATCACTCCAAGATCAATTACTTCAAATCCATTACATTCTAGTACTACTTTGACAATATTTTTACCTATATCATGAACATCCCCTTTAACTGTAGCTAGTAGTATTTTTTTACTTGCTCTAGTCTTTTTTTTATCGATAAATGGCGTTATAAACTTGTAAGAGGTTCAAGCGGAAAGGGTG
>AQSA01000023.1:0-7500 GCA_000402815.1 Candidatus Neomarinimicrobium atlanticum
AAAATGATTTATGAAGCAATGCGTGATTTTGCAACAAATGAATTGTTGCCATTATCTCAAAATGAACTAAATAAAAAAGATGAAAAATTAATAAGAAAACTTGTTGAACAAATGGGTGAATTGGGATTCTTAGGAATTGATGTTCCTGAAAAATATGGTGGATCTGAAATGACTAAAACTGGTATGTGTATACTAGCAGAAGGTATTTCTTTTTGTGGTAGCCCATCTTTTTGTACTGTTTGGAATGTTCAAACTTCTATCGGTTCTTTGGGAATCATATGGTATGGAAATGACGAACAGAAGAAAAAATGGTTGCCGGGTATTTGCTCAGGAGAAAAAATTACAGCATTTGGTTTAACAGAACCTGAAGCTGGTTCAGATGCAACAAATTCTAAAACTACAGGTGTGCTTTCGGACGATGGAAAACATTATATATTAAATGGTCAGAAAATTTTTATTTCAAATGGTGCATGGGCTGATACAGTCATAGTTGCATTGAAAATTGATGGCAGATTTTCCTCGATCGTTGTTGAAAAAGGTACTCCAGGATTTGAGATTGGAAAAGAAGAAAAGAAAATGGGAATGGAAGGTTCGTCAACTGTTCCTTTATATTTTACAGACTGCAAAGTTCCAGTTGAAAATTTACTTGGTAAGGTAGGAGAAGGTGCGGGACCTGCATTTTGTGGTCTAAATATCGGTAGATTTAAGCTTGGTGCCTCAGCCATAGGTGGAATGATGTTAGGAATGAAGCATGCTGTTGAATATGCAAAAGAGAGAAAGGCTTTTGGACAATACATCTCTGATTTTGGCTCAATTCAAGAAAAATTAGCCACTGCAGCTATTCTAACCTATACACTTGACAGTACATGCTATTCAGTAATTGGAAAGCAAACCGATGCAATTAATGAGTTAGATAAAAACGATCCTGAGTATTATGTAAAACAGGGAAATACTACAGAAAAATATATTGCTGAAAATTCTATTGTAAAGGTATATGGTAGTGAGTCAGCAGAACAATTAATTGATCATTGTTTTCAAATTTTCGGTGGATATGGATTCATTGAAGAATATCCTATTGCACAAGCATATAGAGATAATAGGATAAATAAAATTTGGGAAGGAACAAATGAAATCAATAAAATGCTTTGTGGAAGAGCTATGATTACAAAAGCTTTAAGTGGAGAAATAGGATTTAAAGAATATTTAGAAAAGGTTGATGGGTTTTGTAAAGATGGTCTTGATAGCGGATATGAAGGTACATACAAAGATGAAGTTGAATGTATTGAAGCTGCTAAAGCTATCTATGCAATTTGTTTGAATGAATCTTTAAGCAAGCATGGTCAGGATATTGGAACTGAGCAAGTAATTATTGAAAATCTGGCTAATATTCTAATCTATTGTTATGTGGCTGATTCAACTTTATCAAGAGTGATGCAGCACAAGGATTTTTATGAATCTAAAAATCAAATTGTACCTGAAATGTGTGCAAAGGTATACACTGCTGAGCAAGGTATTAGAGTCATGGAATATGCATACAAAATATTAAATAATATTTATGAAGGTGATATTCCAGCAGATCTAAATGCTAAGCTTGATGTTTTGAAAGAAAGACTTTCTTTATCAACCGATACAATTGGTTTAAAGAAAATAATTGGAGAAAAAGTTGTTGAATCTGGTGGTTATCCAGTTCAAAGCTTCTAAGGAGGAAATATGAGTAATAAAGCTGTAATTATTGATGGAGTTAGATCTCCGATTGGTACAAAAGGAAGTGCTTTAGTAGGAATGAGACCAGATGAAATAGCTGGTCAAGTTATTAAGGGTCTTTTGGATCGTAATAAAGAGTTAGATATTAATGCAATTGAAGATGTATCACTAGGATGTGCATTTCCAGAAGGACCAACTGGTATGTTGGTAGCAAGAGGAGCTTCAATTCTTGCTGGTATTCCTGAGACGGCTGCTGCGAATGTTATTAATAGATATTGTGGTTCAGCAATGACCTCTCTTCATATGATTAGTTCTGCTATAGAGGCAGGAGATATTGAGGTTGGTATTGCCGGTGGAGTAGAAGATATGTTTAGTATTCCTCAAGGAGGTTTTGCTCCTGATTTCAATGTTCAATTAGCAGAAGAAGATTACTATATTTCTATGGGTGAAGGAGCTGAGTTGTTAGCTGATAAGTTGGATATTTCAAGAAAGGAACAAGAAGAATTTTGTTATAATTCACATAACAGAGCAGTTGCTGCTCAAGAAGAAGGAAAGTTTGATAATGAAATTATTCCAATAATCCTTGAAGATGGATCAGTATTCGATAAAGATAGCGGGCCTAGGGTGCCTAATAAGGAAAAAATAGAATCTTTAAATCCTGCATTTAAAGCTGATGGTACGGTTACTGCTGCAACGAGTAGTCCATTTTCTATTGGAGCATCTGCAATGCTTATAACGAGCGAAGCTTATGCAAAAGAGCATGGTCTTAAGATTAGAGCTTATATAGAAGGTAGAGCAGTAGCGGGCGTTAATTGGAAAATGTTTGGATCGGGACCAGTTCCTGCTACAGCTAAAGCATTGAAAAATACAGGAATGTCAATAGAAGATATTGATGTTATGGAAATTAACGAAGCATTCGCTGCACAAGCTTTGTATTGTGTAAAGGAAGCAAATTGGGATTTAGATAAAGTAAATTTAAATGGTGGTGCTATTGCATTAGGTCATCCTCTTGGGATATCAGGTACAAGAATAATTACTACTCTTCTCAACGTGATGGAGCAACAAGAAAAATCTGTCGGACTTGCAACAATGTGTGTAGGAACAGGGCAAGGAATCACAACTATTATTAAAAGGGGATAAAACGGATGAGTATTGAAATTAAAAAATGTGCCGTACTAGGTGCGGGAGTAATGGGAGCACAAATTGCAGGACATATAGCAAATGCAGGGATACCATCCTTATTGTTTGATATTAATGAAGAGCTTGCACAAAAAGGAGTGGATGGGTTGTCAAAATTAAAGCCAGCACCTCTTTTTTCAAGTAGTAATGCATCTCTTGTGACACCATGTACATACGATAATGATATGGAAAAATTAAATGATTGTGATTTGATTATTGAGGCAGTTGCAGAAAAAATCGAAATTAAACATGCGGTATATAAGAACCTACTACCACACTTAAAACAAGGTGCTATCCTTGCATCAAATACATCGGGGATACCATTAGCAAATTTAGTAGAAGTTCTACCAGATGATTTTCAAAAAAGTTTCTTAATTGCACACTTTTTTAACCCTCCAAGATATTTAAAATTATTAGAGTTGGTAAAAGGGGAAAAGACATCAGATGAAGTTTATGAAACAATGACTGAATTTGGTGAAACTACATTAGGTAAGGGTATTGTACATGCAAAAGATACTCCTGGATTTATTGGTAATAGACTTATCAATGCAGGTGGACCTTTAACATATCATAAAGCTGTAGAAATGGGACTTACTATTGAAGATGTAGATGCCCTTTATGGTACATTAGTTGGAAATGCGAAAAGCGCCTATTTTAGAACCCAAGATGTTGTTGGTTTAGATACTGCATTAAATGTTCAAAATAATATGTTTGATAGGGTTACTACAGAATCAGACGAAGAAAGACAAAAGTTTAAAGCTCCTGACATGCTAGTTAAGCTTGTTGAAGACGGAAGACTTGGTCAAAAAAGCGGATCTGGTTGGTATAAAAAAGAAGGTAAGGAAATCTTATCGCTTGATTTAGATACAATGGAATATACTCCAACTAAGAAAAGAATGTTTGATACTATTCGAGTTGGAAAGCCTATTAAGGATCTTAAAAAGAGATTGGCCGCAATTACATATTTAGACGATATTGGAGCAAAATTTTTATGGGAATGTAATGCTCCAATGTTTACTTATACAGCAGAGCTAATTCCTGAAATTGCTGATAATATTGTTGAAATTGATAATGCCATGAGATGGGGATTTGCAAGAGAAGTCGGTATTTTTGATGCATGGGATGCAATAGGCGTTGAGAAGTCTGTCAATAAAATGAAAGAAGAAAATAGAAAAGTTCCTGCATGGGTTGAACAAATGTTAGCTGCTGGAAGAAAATCATTTTATGAAATTAAAAACGGAGAAATGACATATTGGTGCCCTGTAGATAAGAAGTCTGTAGTATATAAACAAAATAAGAAGGTTCTAAATCTTAACTTGTATAAAAATACGAAAAATACTATAAAGCGTGATTGGAGTGCAAGCATACATGACATTGGTGACGGTGTTTTAAATGTAGAGTTTCATTCTATCTTTGTTCCTGCATTTAATCCTCTTGATCGATCTATGAACGATATCATGAAACATGCTTTAGACTTGTTAGAAACTGGTAAGTATAAAGGGTTAGTTGTTGGTCACCAAGGAAAAAATTGGTGTGCTGGAGCTAACGTTAATGATTTTAAAATGGCAATTGATTCAGGAAATTTACATGTAATGGATGCAGGTGTTAAAGATATGCAAACTGTTACACAGCGAATTAGACACTCGAAGTATCCTGTTGTTACATGCCCCTTTAATTTAGCTTTAGGTGGAGGGTTTGAGTTTTATGCTTGCTCTTCTCATACAGTTGCTTCAGGCGAGCTATATGCTGGATTAGTAGAAGCTATTCAGGGCTTAATTCCTGGAGCAGGTGGTCATTTAAGAGTATTGCTTAATCTCTTAGAAAATAATGGTGCAAAGAATGTAAATATGAATATTGGTCGTCAAGCTATTCAGCTTATTAATCCAATGACAGTATCAAGAAGCGCAACGGATGCTTTGAAAAAAGGTTGGTTACGTAAGAGTGATACTATTGTAATGAATTCAGAACATTTATTAGCTACTGCTAAAAGTAAAGTACTAGAAATGAGTGACGCTGGATACAAACCACCAAAATATAGGGATGATTTAACATTACCAGGAATGACATTGAGAACAATGGCATCTGTTGGAGCAAAAGCAATGAAAGCTCAAGGAAAGATATCTGATCATGATGAATTAGTAAATTCAAAATCAGCGTATGTTTTAAGTGGTGGTAATAAAGGCGGGTTAATGACTAAAGTAGACGAACAGCATGTATTAGACATTGAAAGAGAATGCTTTATGTCTCTAGCTGGAGAACCTAAAACACAAGCTCGCATTGCTCACTTTTTAAAGACAGGAAAGCCTTTAAGAAATTAAAAATATCTTTTATTTTTCTAGCAGATAAATAAAATTTTCTTTTTAAAACAGAGCTGATAGCCGTAAATTCCTCACCATATTCTATTAAAAGAATATGGTTAATTTGGAGTGTAAATATGGCAAAATGGTCTAAAAAAAAATTTATCGATCACATCAATCAAAGTTGTGAAAACGATGTAGCGGTTAATTGCTTGCAATTGATTGACTTTTCTGAAAAAAATTCTGATGAAATAACATGGGGCACTGGAGATGGTTGTGGTACAATGACCTTTAGATGTAGTTCAGATTATGGGGTTTTACCCCTGTTTCGACTTTCATCGAATGGAAAAATTAATCTTCAGCTAAACTTTTTAAGAGGTAAAAATCTTCATAAACAAATATTAGAAGATATGATTGTTAAGTTTGAATCAAATTTTTTGAGACAATATGATCAAGAATCTTATCCATCTGACTCTTATGAAGAAATAGAAGATTTAATTTGTACACAAAATCAATTAGACACATTTATAAAAACTATAGAAGGCTGTATTTACAGGTTAAAACAATAAAATGAACTTAAAAATCAAATCTAAAAAAATTAATGAATTCACATATGAGCTATCTATTGTTGCTGCATGGAAAGATATAGAAGCTGATTTTCAACTATGTAAAAAAAAGGTAGCAAAAGATATTAAAGTAGCAGGATTCCGTAAGGGTAAAATTCCAGATAACATACTGATGACCCAATATTTAGGACAAATCGAAATGAATTTTGTTCAAGATTTTTCCGAAAAATATTACATCTTAGCATTGCAAAAAGAAAAGCTTAATCCTATTAACCAAGCTGCATTAAAAGATATAGATTTTGCATATGAAAAAGATTTTTCTTTTAAATCTGAATTTGAAATAGAGCCACCATTATCAGTTCCAAAACTTAAAAAGAATATGATAACGGTCGAAAAAACAAATTTTATATCCAATGATAAAGAAGTAGAAGATACAGTTACAAATATATTGAATTCTCAAAGCAAAACTGATAAAATTGAAGAAGGTTCTGCAGAAGGAGATTTTATGATTGCAGATTTTCAAGAAGTTGATGAGTCTGGTATTGCCATTATAGGAAAAAAAGAAAAGAAGTATATCGCTATTGGACAAGAACCATTTATTAATAATAATAAAGATCTTTTAATTAATAAAAAAGTTGGTGATACGATTAAAATGACTATTGATTTAGGATCGGGTGAAAAAGATTATAGTATCTCAGTTGAGTCAATGCAAAGAAGAGTTCCACCAACATTAGATAAAGAATTTGTCAAAACAATGGATCCAAATTGTAAAAGTGTAGAAGAGTGGAGATCTAATATTAAAAAAAGCATTGCATTAGAATATGAAAAAAAATCAGAAGAACTTTTCAATTCAGCTATCATAGATCAGTTCATAAAGCTTGTCGATCCAGTTCTACCATTATCTATGCTTGATTCATACCTTGCAAATATTGTCAATGAAGTGAAGACTAACAATCAAAATATGCAAAATATGGATGATGATAAAATAAAAGAAGAATATAGGTTATTTGCTGAGAATAATTTGAAATGGTATTTATTAAGAAAGGCTATGATTAAAGATTTAGATATTTCTATTGATGAAAAAGCAGTAGATAAATTTATAAAAGAAGCGATTGAAAAAAATGAAAGTCAAAAAGCTGAAATTGAAAGATTTTATAAGAAAGAATCTAATAAATCCAAATTGTCTGATGACTTACTAGATCAAAAAATACTAGACATGTTAAAAGAATATTCTAAGATTAAAGAGAAAGATACTAATACAGCAGATCTTCAGGCTGGGCACAATCAACCATAATTATTATGGGAGATTTTAGCGGTCTTATAGGAATTTTTACATTACTCTTTATTGCATTTTTATTATCTGAGAATAAAAAAAATATCAATGTAAAAACAGTTTCTCTTGGTCTTAGCTTACAATTTATTTTTGCTATTTTTATTTTAAAGACTCCTTTCGGAGCACCTATTTTTAGTTTTTTAGATCAAGCTATTACAACCTTAATTAGCTTTTCTGATTCTGGTGCTAATTTCTTATTTACATCATATATAGATGGAGTAGGTTTTCATCCAGGACTAGTTAACTTTGCTTTTAAAACCTTACCAACAATTATTTTCTTTTCTAGTCTAGTGTCAGTGCTGTATCATTTTGGAGTTATACAGATAATGGTAAAATTTATAGCCCGCTCTATGCAAAAAACAATGGGTACGAGTGGCTCTGAAACATTAAGTGTAGCTGGAAATATTTTTTTAGGACAAAC